>NZ_CP016451.1 GCF_001713395.1 Sinorhizobium sp. RAC02
TCCAGATCAGGAGACAGATCGCCATCGTAGCAAACCAGAACCTCATGCGATCCCGGCTGCGCCGTCACGACGGGGACCTGTTCGAGTGCCTGTCGCACGGCCCGCTCCGCCGCGGCATGATCGCTGACGAGCACGTCGAAGCGGATCAGGATCGCGCCATAGGCGGGAACGGCTTCAAGAAAGCCATCGAAAGGTGCGGCGACCAACGCCCTGTCGAGTTGCACGACCCTCGCATGAATGGCGTGGTCGATCCGCTCACCGAACTCGACGAGCAGGCTGTGCTCGGCAACGGGGCTGAAGACTGGGAAGGTGCGTTCGGCGCTCACGGCAGGCCACGCATTCGACAACGACCGCGTTGGCTTCTGCAATCCAATACCCTCATCGGGATCATCCATTTCAGGCTCTCAGGAAGGCGGCAACCGAGACGTCGGCGTCCCCAAGTTTCGCGCGGATCGTCTGCGCCATGGCGAGGGCTCCGGGCGTATCGCCGTGAACGCAAATCGACTGTGCGGCAAGCTGGATTGGCGGCCCCTCGATCACCGGCATGCGCCCGGTCTCAAGGAACCGGACAAGCCGCACCGCTGCCTCCTCGGCATCATGCAGGACAGCGCCGGCCTGCGACCGCGGCACCAGCCTGCCGTTCGGCAGGTACGCCCTGTCGGCAAAAATCTCGGAAAACACTTCAACGCCTTGAGCCCTGGCCGCCAGTTCAAGCTCGGTGCCCGAGATTGCCAGAACCGCCAGCTTCCCCGGCAACGCCGCGACTGCAACAACGATCGCATCGGCAACCGCCCGGTCATCGGCCGCAAGATTACCGAGCGCGCCGTGCGGCTTGACGTAGCGCACCGCGGCACCGGACATCGCGGCGATGCCCTGAAGGCTGCCCACCTGAGCAGCCACCATACGCCCGATCTCGACCGGTTTCATCGGGATGATCCGGCGCCCGAAGCCTTCGCGGTCGGCATAGCCGGGATGAGCACCGATGACGACGCCACGCTCAATGGCCCGCTGCACGGTCATAAACATCGTCTCCGGGTCGCCGGCATGGCCGCCACAGGCAATGTTGGCCGAAGTGACGACATCGAGCATGGCCGCGTCGTCCCCCATCGCCCAGGGGCCAAAACCCTCGCCCAGATCGGAGTTAAGATCAATTTTCATCGTCACTCCCGGCTCATGTGCCCGGCTTGTTGGTGGAGCGCGTGAGGAGGACGACACCTCCATCCTCTGCCGTGTCGTAATAGGTGAACCCGGTCCGGTTTTCGCGTCGCCCGGACATTTTTACCGGAATGTTCGCGGCCTTCTCCGCCGCGTCGGCATCCGCCACCTCGAAGCCTAGATGGAACACGCCTTCACCCTTCGTCTCCAGGTGCTGGCGCTGCGGGCTCGGATCCTCGCTCGGCTGGCAGAGTTGCAGCTGGATGTTGGGCATATTGCAGATACGATACTGCATCTTGCCGAACGCCGTCGGGTTCGGAACGTTCAGTTCCTGGTATTCCGCCAGCGGCGGATAGGCGATCCAGGGGCTGATACCGATGGACTCGTAATAGGCCTGTGCCTTGTCGATGTCATGAACAACGAGGCAGATGTGATGAAGCTTCTCGAACACCGGGTTCATGGATCAATCCTCCTTCGCGGGCATGACATAGTTCAGCACCCGCCGGCCGCCGTCGGGATAGATCGTCTCGCCGGTGATGAACGAGGCGTCGTCGCTGGCAAGGAAGGCCACGACCGAGGCGATCTCATCCGGTTCGCCGTAGCGCCCCATCGGTGTGCGCATCATGATCGCCTTGTGGCCGGCGGTGTTGATGAAGTCGCCCGCAACCATCTCGCTCATGATCGTGCCGGGACCAACGCCCGCGACGCGGATGTCATGGGGCGCGAAGGCGACGGCGGCGGTTCCGGTGATCTGGTTCATGCCGCCTTTCGAGATGGCGTAAGGCGCGACATTGGGGTTGGCGAGGCCAGAATTGACTGACGACATGTTGATGATGACGCCGCCCCGGCCCTGCGCAATCATCTGGCGGCCGGCGGCCTGGGTGCCAAAGAACGCCCCCTTGAGGTTCACGTCCAGCACCTTGTCGTAGGTTTCCTCCGTGACATCGAGGAACGGCACGATGGGGCAGATCCCGGCATTGTTCACCATGACGTCGATGTGGCCGAACCGTTCGACGGCTTTGGCGACCAGCGCCTCGACCTGATCCTTGCGGCTGACATCGGTGACGACGGACAAGAGCGTATCGGGGGAACCGATTTCGGACGCAGTCGCCTTGAGACGCTCTTCGTTCACGTCCGAGATGACGACCTTGGCGCCCTCGGACAGGAAGCGCTCGGCCGTGGCACGGCCGATGCCCTGCGCAGCTCCAGTGATGACGACGACCTTTCCTTCAAACCGCATGACAGTCTTCTCCTTCAGTAAATGATGCTCTCGGGCATTGGTTTGCCCTGGCGAATCCGGTGATAGCCCAACGGCGAGAGGTCGAGGCTGGTATAGGCGCCCTTGACGATCAGCTCCGCGACCCCGCGACCCGCAGCGGGGGCGTGCATGACGCCGTGACCGGAGAACCCGGTCGAAAAGACCAGATTGCCGATCTCGTCGTGCTGGCCGATGATCCCGTTGTGATCGAGTGCGTTGATCTCGTAATGTCCGGCCCAGGATCGCTCCAGCCGCAATTGCTCCATCGCGGGAATGCGGGCGGCGAGCGCCGGCCAGAAGACCTCTTCCATCAGTTCGTGATGGGGCTCGAAGTCGTCGGTCGCGTCGGGGTCACGGTGGGCGGGAGGCTGGATGCCGCCGATAAAACCTTCGCCTTCGGGGCGAACCCAGATGCCGGACGTGTCGAACAGCATGGGCAGGTTCGATGCCTTCAACGGCGCCTTGAAGGAAAAGACCGTGCGCTTTCGCGGCGTAACGGGCAGCGGCTGTGCAAGCGTCGCGGTCAGCGCGCCCGAGGCAGCACCTGCCGCCATGACGCACCAATCGCACGGCAAATGCGTGCCATCGTGCAGCCGCACCCCGCGCACGCGGGCACCGATCAGGTCGAAACCCCCGACCTCTGCGCGAACATAGCGCACGCCCAGTCCCTTGGCCGCATCGCGCACCAGCGACAAGAGCGACCAAGCGTCAAACCAGCCCTCGCCCGTGACGCCGAAAGTGCCGATGCCGATATCGTCGACGGACACGTATGGAAAACGGGCCGCAATATCGTCTGGAGCCAAGGCAAGAATGTCCGCCCCCTCCGTGCGCTGCATGTCCACGGCGGCGCGGCGGGCGTCCACCGTTTCCGGCCCACCGAGGATGAGGTAGCCATTTTCGACATAGCCGATATCGGCCGCGGGACCGAAGGTCTCCTTGATCCGGCGGAAGAAATCCACGCCGAACAGGCTCATATGGATGTTGACCGGTGTACCGAACTGCGTGCGGATCGAGGCGGCCGACAGGGCGGTGGAACAGAACTGATAGGTCGGGTCTTTTTCGACGACCGTGATTTCGCCCGCAAAGCCCTCGCGGCGCAGGAACCACGCCGCGAAGCTGCCCATGATCGCGCCGCCGACGATGATCACCTTTGCCTTTGCGGTGTCGCTCATGGCTGCCTCACCGGATCACGAAAGGGTTTGCGACCTGGCCAGCCGTGTCGATCCAGACCGTCTTGGTCTGCAGGTAGGCATCGATTGCCTCCTGCCCGCTTTCACGACCGACGCCACTGCGCTTATACCCGCCGAAGGGCGCCATGTAGCTGACCGCGCGGTACGAGTTCACCCAGACGGTGCCCGCCTCCAGCACGGCGCTGCCGCGAAGGGCGCGCGCAACATCGCCGGTCCAAAGCCCGGCCGCCAGGCCGTAAGGGCTATCGTTGGCGATCGCGTAGGCCTCTTCCTCGTCATCGAAAGGGATGATCGACAGGACCGGACCGAAAACCTCTTCGCGCGCGATGCGCATCTGATTGTTCACGCCGCAAAAGATCGTCGGTTCGACGAACCAGCCGTCGCGCAACGCCTCGGCATCCGGCACCTTGCCGCCCAGGACCGCTTGCGCGCCCTCGTTACGGGCAATGTCGAGATAGGACAGAATCTTCGCGCGCTGGGCCTGGGTCGTTATCGGACCGACCTGCGTCGTCAGGTCGGCCGGATTTCCAAGCCGTGCCGTGCCGGCGAGCTTGACGACACCATCGACCACGCGATCATGCACCGACCGCTGCACCAAAAGGCGCGAGCCGGCAATGCAGGTCTGGCCGGACGCCGCAAAGATCCCCGAGACTGCGCCGTTCACCGCATTCTCGATATTTGCATCGGCGAAGACGATGTTGGCGGATTTTCCGCCCAGTTCCAGCGTGACGGACTTCAACCCCTCGGCCGCCGCGCGATAGACCGCGATGCCGCCCGGCTCGCCGCCGGTAAACGCGATCTTGGCGACATCCGGATGATTGACCAATGGCACGCCGACATCCACCGGCATGCCCGTGACGGTGTTGACGACACCGGGTGGAAAGCCCGCCTGTTCGAACAGCTTCACGAACTCCAGCGCGGAGGCCGAGGTATGTTCGGACGGTTTGATCACCACGGTGTTGCCAGCGGCAAGAAGCGGCGCAAGCTTCCACGTCAGCAGCATCAGGGGCGAATTCCAGGGAACGATCGCCGCGATCACGCCAATCGGCTCGCGGCGGGTGAAGGCGAACATGCCCGCCTTGTCGATGGGCAGCACCGCACCCTCGATCTTGTCGGCAAGCCCGCCAAAATATCGATACCATTCGGGGATATAGCGCATCTGCGCGGCCATCTCCGCAAGAAGCTTGCCATTGTCGCGGGTTTCCAGTGCGGCAAGGCGGTCGGCATTTTCCGCAATCAGATCGGCGACCCGCACGAGCAGCTTGCCGCGCGCGCTGGCGGTCAGCCCGGCCCATTGCGGAGACCGGAAGGCAGCCTTGGCGGCGGCAACCGCGACTTGCACCTCGGCCGGGCCATCCAGCGGTATCAACGCCCACGGCTTGCCGGTGAATGGATCGAAGGATTCGAACGTGTCACGCACCGGCTGACGTCGGCCGCCAACCGTGTTCTCAAAGTGCTGTAGCGCCATGTGGCCCTCCCCCAACGGCGCATTCGCCGCTTGTTCCTTAAGTTGGCAAGGGTGCCGGCACCGGCCGCCCGCCCCAACGTCTCAGCAGGTTGCGAGCCCCAGATGGGCTCGGAAGCGGTTCTTGACAAAGACCGCATCGCGTGGCGGCAGCGAACGCGGTAGGTTCTCCGCCTTGATCTTCAACACGAAGAGCCGCGGGCCGATAGCAGGTTTGCGCAAACGGTCTGCCAAAGCGTCAACCTCGTCGAGGCTGCGCAATTCGGCCGTGTCCGAAAAACCGGCGGCGGCGGCAATCCTGTCGAGGGCGATCCCGCTGTCGGTATGGCTGGGCTGCATTCCTGTCTCGCCGAAATGCTGGTTGTCCAGCACGATGATATCGAGGTTCGCGGGCTTGGCCACGGCGATCGTCGCCAGCGCGCCGAACGCCATCAGCATCTCGCCGTCACCGGTGATGACCATCACCCGCTTGTCGCGTTGCGCCTGCGCCAGCCCAAGGCCTGTCAGCGCCGCGCCACCCATGGCGCCCCAGAGATAAAAGTTGTTGTCCTCATCCCCGGCGGCATGCACGTCGTAGCTGGGCGATCCGAGACCGGTCACCACCAAAGCTCCGTCGCGCGCGGCCAGCAACTTGTTCACCGCCGTCCGGCGGTCCATCACAGCGTCATTCATCTTGCTCACCACTTCTTCTTACCGAGCAGCCGCTGGCCGATCAAAACCGCAATCTGCTGGTCGGCGTCAAAGGCCATGCCAGCCGCCTGGGCCACGATCTCGACCAGATCCTCGCCCGTTTCCGCCCGCAGAACCGTGACGCCGATAGCCTTGAGGGAGGCTTCCGTTGCCTGACCCATAGGCACCTGCCACGGGTTGAATTCGGCCCACTCGCCACGCATCGTCACCAGCAGCAGCAGCGGTGTGCGGGTTTGCACGGGCAGGGACAGCATGTTGATACAGTTGCCGACACCGGACGACTGCATCAACACCACCGAACGTTCGCCCCCGAGCCAGGCTCCGGTTGCGATGGCTATGCCCTCTTCCTCGGTGGTCAGCACGTTGGTCGTGACATCCTTGTCCGCGCCGAACAGGCGGATCAGCGACGAATGCCCCGCGTCGGGCACATAGGACATCTGGTTGATGCCAGCGGCCTTCAACACGTCATACAGTTCGAGCGGCCAATCATCGGCCAGATCACGGGCTCTTTCACCCGTGGAAATCGCTTCAGCGACAGTCATTTGCAGGTCTCCCGGCGTGGCTGGTTTTTTCCGGTATAGCCTTGCCGAGAACGATGCACATCGACCCTTTTTTATTATCAGATATAGCGGTATTGTATAGCATGGAACTCTCACAGCTAAGAACGTTAATCCACGTCTCCGAACTCGGCAGCCTGTCGAAAGCGGCCGACCGTCTGCACATTGCACAGCCGGCGCTCAGCCGGCAGATACGCCTCCTCGAGGAAGAGCTTGGCGTGCGGCTTTTCGATCGCCACGGACGCGGCATGATCGTCACCGACCAGGGGCGGGATGTCTTGCGCCATGCCCTGCGTGTCATGGCCGAACTGGAGGAGATCCGGGCCTCGGTTGCCGATGAGGGCGCGGCATTGCGCGGGCATGTTTCCATCGGGATGCCACCGACCGTGGCGGACATTTTGTCCGAACCGCTCGTTGCCGCCTTCCGCGCCAACCATCCGGACGCAACGTTGCGGATCGTCAGTGCCTATTCCGGCTATCTGCTGGACTGGATGCATCGCGGCGAGATCGACGCGGCTATTCTCTACGATCCGAAATCGGCCCGGACGTTGCGCGTGCAGCCCCTGCTCGAAGAGGTGCTGTTCCTGATCGGGCCGCCAGGAACGGGGCTTTCGCAGGACGTGGCGGTTGATTTCAGCGATCTCGAGAACGAGCGGCTGCTCTTGCCGAGCCACGGCCATGGCTTGCGCGTGATTTTGGACAAATGCGCGGACGACTGCGGCTTCGCCCTGCATGTGCCGGTGGAAGCGGACAGCTACTCGACGCTGAAATCGCTCGTGCGAAGCGGCCATGGGTCGACCATCCTGCCCTTGGCGCCGATCCACCAGGATCTCGCGGCAGGGCAGCTTTGCGCGGCACCCTTGCGAAACCCGGTCCCGTTGCGACGGCTCATCCTGTCCTACCCGACCGATCGGCCGGTGGCCCGTCTGGCACGGTTTGCAGGACAGGTGATCGCGTCCAATGTGACGCGCATGGTCCAGCAGAGCATCTGGCCCGGCCGGTTACCGCCGGAAGGTGACGACGTGCAGACGAAACTCGCGAAGGTTTCGGCGCTATCCGCCCGTAAATAGCGAGAGAAACCACGGGGCTGAAGGCGTAAACGTGGACCGATACAATTCGCTTATAGCTGATCTACATGACTTGTCGTTGTCGGCATGCCTCGCCTCTGGCAAGCATCGTGCACGAAGTTAGAGGAGTGAGCGCGATGAGCGACGCCATCGAAACCTATCCGGAAATCCGCGAAGCCGTGGGCAAGCTCTGCGCAAAATTTCCCGGCGAGTACTGGCGCAAGCTGGACCGCGACATGGCCTATCCGCAGGACTTCGTCGATGCCCTGACGGAGGCTGGCTGGCTTTCAATCCTGATCCCTGAGGACCATGGCGGCGCGGGCCTCCCGCTTTCGGCGGCCGCCGCCGTTCTCGAGGAAATGCAACGTGCCGGCTGCAATGGCGGCGCCTGCCATGCCCAGATGTACACGATGGGCACGCTTCTGCGCCACGGCTCCGCCGAACAGAAGCAAAAGTACCTGCCGAAAATCGCCAGCGGTGAGCAGCGCCTTCAGGCGTTCGGCGTCACCGAGCCGACCAGCGGCACCGATACCGGCGCGTTGAAGACCACCGCGCGCCTGGAGGGCAACCACTACGTCGTCAACGGGCAGAAAATCTGGACGAGCCGGGCGGAACATTCCGACTTGATGCTGCTGCTTGCCCGCACCACGCCGCTCAAGGAGGGCATGAAGAAGACGGATGGCCTCTCGGTGCTGCTGGTCGACATGCGCAAGGCCAAGGACCACGGACTGACCATCCGTCCGATTCGCACGATGATGAACCATGCGACGACCGAAGTGTTCTTCGACAATCTGCGTGTGCCCGCCGAAAACCTGATCGGCGAGGAAGGCAAGGGTTTTCGATACATCCTCTCGGGGATGAATGCCGAACGAATCCTGATCGCCGCGGAATGCGTGGGGGATGCAAAATGGTTCATCGAAAAGTCCGTGTCCTACGCAAAGGACCGCACGGTCTTCGGCCGCCCCATCGGGCAAAACCAGGGCATCCAGTTTCCCATCGCCAAGGCCTATGCCAACATGCGCGCCGCCGAACTGATGGTGCGCGAAGCGCTCAGCCTTTATGAGGCGGGCAAGAATCCGGGCGCGGAGGCGAACATGGCCAAGATGCTGGCCGCCGACGCCAGCTTCGAAGCCGCCAATGCCGCGGTTCAGACCCATGGCGGCTTCGGATTTGCCGAGGAATATGACGTGGAGCGCAAATTCCGCGAAACGCGCCTCTACCAGGTCGCGCCGATTTCGACCAACCTGATCCTGTCCTATCTCGCCGAGCATGTGCTGGGCCTGCCACGCTCCTATTGAGGTTCACAATGAACGTTCTGATCGTCTACGCCCATCCGGAGCCCACATCCTTCAACGGCGCGATGCGGGACCTTGCGGTCGAGAGCCTGACCGCGCAGGGCAATTCGATCGAGGTTTCCGACCTCTATGCCATGGGGTGGAACCCCGTCGCCGGACCGGGCGACATCGATGGTCCTCATTCGCTTGCCACGCGCTTCAGCCTCGCGCGCGAACAGACCGTTGCGATGGAGAACGGCACCATTGCCGCCGACATCGCTGCGGAACAGGCCAAGCTGACCCGTGCGGATCTGGTAATCTTACAGTTCCCGGTCTGGTGGTTCAGCATGCCGGCAATCCTGAAGGGCTGGGCAGACCGGGTGTTTGCGCGCGGCTTTGCCTATCTGCCGGGCCGCAAATACGATACCGGCATGTTCAAGGGAAAACGCGCACTCGTCGTCGCCACCACGGGCACTTCGGCCGATACCTACGCGCCGGACGGGATCGACGGCGATATCCTGACCGTGCTCTGGCCCATCCACAACGGCCTGCTTCGTTATACCGGCTTCGACGTCCTGCCGCCCTACCTTGCCTACATGCCCGCCCGCGAGGACGACGAAACGCGCGCCAAACAGCTGGCAGACTATCGCCAGCGGCTTGAAACCATCGCAGAGACCCCGCATCTATTCTTCCATCCGGCAGAGGATTACGGCGCAAACGAGCGGCTGAAGCCGGGCGTACTTGCCCGTTCCGGGCAGCAGCGAAATGTCTGACACGCCGCTCTCCGGACTTCTGGTCATCGCCATCGAACAGGCGGTGGCCGCCCCTTTGTGCACCGTTCGCCTGGCCGATGCCGGTGCGCGCGTCATAAAGATCGAGCGCGAGGGCGGCGAGACCGCCCGACACTACGACGCCACCGTGCATGGCACCTCGGCCTATTTCGCGTGGCTGAACCGTGGCAAGGAGAGCGCTGTGCTGGATCTGAAGGATCAAGCCGACCGTCGCCTCCTCTTCTCCATGCTTGAGCGTGCCGATGTTCTGGTCCAAAATTTGGTTCCCGGTGCGCTGGCCCGCATGGGCCTCACACCCGCGGTCATTGCCGAACGTTTCCCCAAGCTGATTGCTGTTTCCATCAACGGTTACGGGCAGGATACGGCCTACGCGCCGATGCGGGCCTATGATATGCTGGTGCAGGCCGAAAGCGGCATCTGCGCGGTGACCGGGACGCCGGACACGCCCTCGAAGATCGGCGTGTCCGCCGCAGATATCGCCACCGGTATGAACGCCCACGCGGCCGTGCTGGAAGCCTTGATCGACCGCAACACGAGTGGCCGCGGCCGGCAAATCGAAATCGCCATGTTCGACAGCATGGCCGACTGGATGGCGGTGCCGCTCCTGCATTTCGAACATGCAGGACGGGAAACCGGCCGCTATGGCCTGTCTCATGCCTCGATCTATCCCTATCGCCCCTTCGATTGCCGGGATGGCACCGTGATCATGGCAACGCAAACCAACGGCGAATGGGCAAGGCTCTGCGAGACCGTGATCGGTCGGCCAGAGCTGGCAGCACATCCCGATTTTGCGACGAACGCGCTGCGGGTGGCCAACCGCGCCGCACTCGACCGTGAACTCGAGCCCGCCTTCGCCCGCCTATCCGTCACGGACGCCATCGCACGTCTGGAAGCGGCGGGCGTGGCATGGGCGCGCTATAGCGAGGTGCAAGATCTTGCGTCGCATCCCGCGCTGCGCCGCGTGGAGGTCACCCTGGCTGATGGCCGGAAAGCCACCATGCCGCGGCCGGCCGGACGCGATGGCGGCTTCCACCCCGGCCCCGTCCCTGGCCTCGGCACGCAGACCGCGGCTGTCCGGTCCGAATTCCTGCCTGCCTAGAGCGGGTTTTCGGGCAAAACAAAAGATAGGGCATGCGAATGGAGAAAGCTGCAACAGACCAATCCGACTTCAGCGCCTGGATCGGCCGCGTGGAGGAAGCGCCGGCCGAGGTGCTGACGCCGCGCCTTCTGGATCGGTTCCGGGCCTCGCTTGCCCCGCATCTAGCTGCAAACGGAGGCGTTCCGGCGGGAATCCACTGGTGCCTGTCCCCACCCGCCGTCGATGGTGCCGAACTCGGTCCCGATGGCCATCCGGCGAAGGGCGGCTTCCTGCCTCCCGTCCCCCTCCCACGACGCATGTGGGCGGGCGGCGATATCACGTTTCTCGACCCCTTGCGCGAGGGCGACGCGGTGACCCGAACCTCGCGCATCGAGGATGTCCAAACTAAGACCGGACGAAGCGGGACGCTTTGCTTCGTCGCCGTCCAGCACGAATTCACCACCGCACGCGGCGTCGCCCTTCGCGAGCGGCAGGACATCGTCTATCGCGCCGCCGCCACCGCTCCGGCACCCGCCGCCGCCGCCGATGGCCGAACAGGCGCCGAGGCGGAATGGGCGGTGAAGGTCGATGCCGTGCTTCTGTTCCGGTATTCCGCGCTGACCTTCAATGGCCACCGCATCCATTATGACGAACCCTATGCACGCGAGGTCGAGTTCTATCCCGGGCTGGTGATTCACGGCCCGCTCCAGGCGACCCTCCTTTTGAACCTGGCGATTAGCCAGGGCGGCAGCCTGCCGCAGCGCTTCACGTTCCGCGGCATCAGCCCGGCCTGCGGCCCGCAGATCTTGCGTGCGCGTGCCTGGAAGACCGATGGCGGCTTTGACCTTGCCACCGAAACTGCATCTGGCGTGACCGCGATGAAGGCAACTGCGATATGGTGACGTTCCACCCCCTCATTGCGCCGCTGTTCGTTCCCGCAACGCGCCCCGACCGGTTTCGCAAGGCTGCCGATAGCGGCGCCGATGCCATCATCGTCGATCTGGAAGACGCAGTGCCGGCCGGCGAGAAAGAGCGCGCAAGGGATGCGCTTGCCAATGGCCCACTGAATGGCCTTGCGGTTCCAATATTTCTACGCATCAACAGCGGGACGACGCCATGGCATGATCGCGATCTTGCCGCCGCCGGCAGGCTCCCTATTGCCGGTATCATGCTGCCGAAAACCGAAAGGACCAGCGACCTCGCACTTGTTGCCCGAAGCCTTGGCCCGGATGTTCCGGTAATCGCCCTGGTCGAGACAGCACTTGGCGTTGCAAACGTGCACCAGATCGCCAAAGCCCCCAACCTTGCTCAGATTGCCTTCGGGTCCGTGGATTTTGCCTTGGATATCGCAGCCGCGCACGAGCGCGACAGCCTCGCCTTCGCGCGCGGCCAGATCGTGCTGTACTCGCGCGTCTGCGGCCTTCCCGCACCGCTCGATGGCGTGACGGTCACCACCGGAGACCCATCCGCACTGGCCGCCGACAGCGCACACGCCGCAGCAATGGGCTTTGGTGGAAAGCTCGCCATTCATCCCGCCCAGATTGGGCCTATACAGAATGCATTCCGCCCTTCGCCGCAGGATGTGGACTGGGCCAACCGGGTCCTTGCCGCCGAACGCGCGGCTGGCGGGGTAGCGACGCAGCTCGACGGCGTCATGATCGATACGCCGATCAGCGAACGAGCGCGCCGACTACTTGCGAAAGCAAAATGAAGCTCGAGAGGGTGTGAGAATCAACTGGAAAACGCGGCACGGATCAAATCGAAGGCCTTAGTGCTGAATATGGTCATCGCCCTCGATGTGGGTGGTAGCATTAAAAGGCATTGAACGGCAGACCAGTGTTTAGTCTCTGTAACTGCCCGGGAAAACTATGTCCTGATCGACAAGGACATTGAACTTGTAGCCGGGTCGGATTTCCAACGTCGGCTGAACGTCCATGTTACGCTGGATGGTCCGATCAGCCACCCGCCCGAACGTCTCTGCGAAATTCCGCCGCGTCGCATCCGAGGCCGTGTCCTGGGTCGCGAGCGTCGAACTTTCCGGAACGGCCATGTCGATCCCCGTTCCGATCAGGGCAATCAGCACCGCCGAGCCGAACGTTTTCAGATAATGGTTGTTCACCTTGTCGCTGAAACCGCCATACCCTTGCGCGTCCGTCCCCGACATTCCACCGATTTGCAGTGTAGAGCCGTTCGGGAAAATGATGTCGGTCCACACGACCAGAACGCGTTTCTGACCAAAAGACACCTTGCTGTCATAGCGACCAAAAAGCTTCGTCCCTTGCGGGATCAGCAGACGATGGCCGGTGGCGCTGTCGAAGACGTTCTGGCTTACCTGGGCGGTGATCCGGCCGGGAAGATCTGAATTGACGCCCGTGATCAGTGTTGCCGGAATGACCGAACCGCGCTTTAGCTCGAAGGGCGATTGTTGGGGCACGACACGGTTCGGCAAGTAGCCAAGCTCTTTCAGGTCGGCATTGAAGAAATCCTCCTTGGCGCCTTGGGCATTGGGATCAACGTTTTGACCACCGAGCCCGGCGCGCAACGCGGCCGCATAGAGATCGGGACCACTTGCCGTGTTCGCTGAAGTCGTTGCGGCTCTTGCCGCCGTGTCTGCGGTCGCATCATGCGTTTCAGCACGCCCGTCCAATTTGCCGCGATCGATGGCAAGCGGCGCATCATAGGCAGCATTGTTCGCCTGCAGGCGGGCCATCCGCTGGCGTTGCTGCTCACGTAAAACCTGCTCCTGTTGTTCTCGCTGGAGACGAGCCCGCCAGACCGCTTCCGCTTCGAGGTCCTGACCGCGCTGCTGCACCTCGCGTTGGCCTGGCTGTGGTGTGAAGGGATTGCTAGCTTTTTGGTCGACTTGTTTCGTCTCGACCGGCGTCGGCTGGAAGGTGGTCTGCTGCTGCGGCTCGCCGATAATACCGTCGGTGACGCCGCGTTTGATCTGGTCGGCATAGGTTGAGGCCGGGTTGCCCGAACTGGTCTCCGGGCCGTTATCCTTGACGAAGTACAGCCCGCGCGAGGCGAGCCCGTAGAAAATGACGCCAAGGAACGCGACCGCCAGGACGACAATGACGACGACCGGCAGGCGGTTGATCCGTTTGATGCCGGATTGCGCCTGGCTAATCTGCGCGCCGCCGAGATTGAGAGATTGCACCACGACGTCCTCCTTCACCCGCGCCGCATGAGCGACAAGGCGCTCGCTGGCGTCGCGCCACTTGCCGTGACGGAATAAGCGCGGCCGAGCTCGACGCTGTTTGTCGATAGACGGGCCAGCACCTGACCATCGACAGTCAAGATCACATAGGCGAGCGGGATGACGGTTGCGCCGCTATCGGTCTTCTGGTCGGTGACGACAGCGTAACCCCATCCCTTGAGCGCCGCTTCCAGAGCCTGGCCGAACGGCGAAGTATCAGTCTTCAGCGCAACGGTCGCCTTCCCCGGCCTAATCTGTTCGGCAAGGCGGCTCACCATATCGCCGGCGATTGCGCTGGCTGCGGGACCGGAGATTTCCGGCGGTGCGGTGCTGGAAACGAGCCCTTCTGTCCCTATCGACTGGCATCCGGAAAGAAGGGCGGCTAGGGCGCAGCCTACGGCAAAGTTGCGGAGGGGTTGCAAGGCGCGCGAATGGGAGAGAAGGATATTCATTATCTCCCTCCCTTTCTGATCGTGATCTTCTCCTGTTTCCAGCCAACACCGGAAACGAGCACCGCGCGGTCGATATGGTAGTCGACGACCATCATGTCGCCCTTCATCCGGTAGTTGACGATCCGGTTCTGCCCGCCAGATGTGACGAAGAGCACCGGCGCATCTTGGCCGGAGATCGAACGTGGAAACTGGATGTAGGTTTTCTGGCCATCGGAATAGACCCGCGTCGGTCGCCAACCGGCCCTACCCGAAACAGAATAGGAGAAATTCAACTGTTCAGCAGGGACGCCTGCGCCCGGGATGGTGCTTGCTTCGAGCCGTGCATTGATGTCAGCGAGCTTTGCCGAAACGTCCTCCGGATATTCGAAACCGACGCGCGCCATATACTGGGTGGAGTGAGACTTGAGCTGGATGTGATAGGTGCGACGCGACGTTGTCACCACCATAGAGGTCACGAGACCCGGCTCCGACGGTTTGACGATCAGGTGGATCGCCTGGCCGCCCGCAGCGCCCGAAGTCGCGGGCTCTACTTTCCAGCGCACGGTGTCGCCGACCAGCACGTCGCGGACCACCTCGCCGCCTTGTAATTCAATGTCGCAAACCTGCAGCGGAGAGCAGACGACGGAGGGCTGCACCTCGCCGTAGAGGAAGATCACCTTTCCGTCGGCACCCTTGGTCACCAAGCCGCGAGACCCTCGCCACTGGGTGGAGATACCCATGCCCTTTGCTTCGTTGGCCGTGACGCTATCGGCAGCATATGCATGCAGAGGAGCGACCACTGAAGACGCCAACATTGCCGAGGCGAGAGCGCCCGTCAGGGTGGCCCGTGTTCTTGTGCGCGGGATGATCATGTTCGGGGCCATGCCTTTCAAAGCTGTGCGGTCCAGTCGAAGTCGCGGAGGTAAAGACCGATGGGGTTAACGCGAATGACGCCCTCGTCCTGCGGTGGGGTGAGTGTCACGGTGGCGATGCCGCGGAAACGGCGGACGGCGGTTTCCTTGCCGCGCCGGTCGCGCTCGAATTCGGTCCAGTCCAGCTGGTAGCTCTGGTTCGACAACGCGACGATATTGTTGACCTCGATGGCAACGGTCGAGTTCTTCGCTTTCTCGAACGGCGAGTTCGAGCGAAACCAGGCATTGACCTTCTCGGTCGCCGGGTCGGATGTCCTCAGCAGACCATAGGTCCGGTCAATATATTGCTTCTGCACGACGGCGTCCGGAGTCACACTGCGAAAGTTCGAGACGAAGCTGCCAAGCGTAGCACGTACCACACGCGGATCGGCGTATTCGATCTGTTGCGGAAAGCCGGCATTGACTGATGTGCCGAGCTTGTCGACCTCGACGATATAGGGAACGAGCTTGACCTGGGTGCTTTGGTACAGTGCGTAGCCAAAGCCGATCACTGCCATGGTCATGCCGGCGATGCCGACGATGCGCCAGGCGGCGGCGGATCTGACGTACGAGCCATAGCGCTCGTTCCATTCGTTGCGGGCGGCGATATAGGGATTGGCAAGATCGGGATTATCAAGCGGATTGTGTCCGGCCATGGCTGATCGGCCTCCAGTTATTTGGTCTCGTTAAGGGGCAGCGGTGGAGGCGGCGATGCGGTCCGTCCCGATTGCTGGTCGAGTTTGGCATTGGCAAGCCCGAGCAGAGATCCGGCATAGGCGCCGGGTGACCCGACAGCCTTGTCCTTAGCGGCCGAACCGACGGCACCTGCCGCACCACCGATGCCTGCCTCCATGCCGCGCATCGCGGCAGTGCCAAGGGATGCTCCCCCTGCCCTTGCCGCGCCTGCTGCCTGAAACCCTCTGCTGGCTGCTGCCGTCGCCAGAAAGCCTGCGCCCGCGGCAAAAGATGCGGCCTGTCCGCCGTGGCGGATGGCTTCCATGCCACTGGTTACGGAGGCACCCTGGACCACGCCCTGCAGGATTGGCGGCACATACATGGCGATGACGAAGACGACGACCGATATGCCGGCGATCGCGAGCGTCGTGATGAATTGCTCGGAGGTCGCCGTCGGCGCTTCAGCCAGGCCGAGCAGGATTTCGGAGCCGATCTTGGCGATCATGACCAGCGCCATCAGCTTCATGCCAACGGAGAACGCGTAGACCAGATATTTGACAGCGAAGTCCTTGGTGTAGGACGTGCCGCCCAATCCGAGCATGATCATCCCAGCAAGCAGGCCGACATACATCTCGACCATGACCGAGACGAAGATGGCAGCAACGAGCGAGAAGCAGACGACGACCACGACCATGGCGAAGACGGCGGCAATCGCCAGCGCATTGTCTTCCCAGAGCCCGAACTTCGCCTGCTCGGACATCTTGGTCGCGACGCGGATGCCGGCATCGAATATGTTGGCCGGGGAGGCCGACCCACCGCCGGCGCCGATCTGGTAAAGGCTATCGACCACGGCTTTTGCGAATGCCGGCCCCTGGTCGAGGATGAAGGCGAAGAGCCCGATGAACATGATGCGTTTCACGAGCTCGGCAAACCAGCTGTCGAGCGAGGCCGCGTTGATAGCCAACCAAACGGCGGCGATGCCAACCTCGATTCCGGCGAGGATCCAGAACAGCGAGCGCGCCGCATCCATGACCATCGTCTCCCAGCCTTTGGCGGCCGCAACGACGGAGTTCTCCAGCGTGGTCAGCACTTGACCCTGCTGCGCCAGAACCGGCGTGCTCGCGATGAGGGCGAGGCCGATCGTAACAAGGACAAGGTCGAGCTTCCGGAAACGGGGAACGATCACCATCTCGGCTTCATCTCCTGGCCGCCGCGAATGTCGCGCTCGGCGTTGCCGCCAAAAAACTTCTCCCGGTGAGCCCGGCGGTCTGCGTCGGATGCAGCTTGCGGTAACGCTTCGCCCGCTCCGGACAGGTGTGCCGCAGGCGGCTGGACCATCCACCTGGCGATCCCGAAACCGGATGCGATGATCCCCACCACAACGAGGATGATGATGACTCGCGGGCTCACCAGCGGGGCTCCATCGTCTGTCCGCCGCGGATATCATGCTCGCTTCCGCTGAAGAATTTTTCCCGGCGCGCCTGGGCGAGATCCTTTTGTGCCTGCTCCGACTGGAACCAGGTGCCCATCATCGTCATCTGTTGAGAAACGAGGCCGCGCAGCTTTTGCATCTGCGCGACCTGCTGTGCGGCGATTTGGTGTCCAACCTGCAACGCCTTCATCTGCCCGTCGGACGATTCCGACATCGATCGCAGCGACGACATCGTGCTTTCCTCGCTGGAGAACTGGTCGGCCGTCAGATTTGCGGCCTTCAAGGTGCCCCCGATCGTATCGCGGTTGGTGTCGGACCAGTTCTGATATGTCGATGAGAAACTTGCTGCATCAGGCAGGTTGCTTTTCATCTCGGCAAAACTTTGGAAACGCTGCTTGAGCACGTCGTCAACATTGCCCATCGAGAAGGCAACGCCCTGACCCTGCTCCACGACGTTCTGCAGGGTCTTCAGGTCGCTTTCGACCTGACCCCAGATATGATTTGGCAATTGCGCGGTGTTCTGCAGCATGTTGTTGTAGATGTTGATCTGGTTCTGGATCTGCTCGGCAAGCTGCGAGATCTGGGTGATCTGATTGTTGACCTGCTCAGTCGACTTGCCGACCAGGGAAATCAGTTCGGTATTGTTGGCGATCTGTGTCCATTCGGTTGCCTGGCCCGTCACGCCCCCGGCCTCAGCTGAGGCGGGAAGTACGGCGGGGAGAATAACGGCAGCCATGGCCATGGCGTGCGCGATGTTATTCGGCAGAAAAAAGTGTCTCGGCATGGGCGATCCCCCTTTGCTGGAGCCAGTGGAGAGGCCATGCGGCCCCGTGTTCGGAATGAAGGGTTCGAATGCGTTTCAGGTCTTCCTTGCCGGTCGCCCCGACGAACGAGAGCGCGACCGGACCGAGCGCCATATTGAAGAGCCTTCGGCCCTCCGGTGAGACGACGTAATACTCGCGCTTTGGAATGGCGGTTGCGACGATCTCGATCTGCCGCTCGTTGAAGCCAATGCACTCGTAGAACTCCCGCGTGCCCGGTTCGCGTGCCGCGCCGTTCGGCAGGCAGATTTTTGTCGGGCAGCTCTCCTTCAGCACATCGATGATCCCGGACCGCTCCGCGTCGGAAATCGACTGGGTGGCGAGGACCACAGCGCAATTGGCCTTGCGCAGCACCTTCAACCATTCGCGGATCTTGTCCCGAAACACCGGATGGCCGAGCATCAACCAGGCCTCGTCGAGTATGATCAGGCTGGGAGCGCCGGTCAGGCGTTTCTCGATGCGCCGAAACAGGTAGGTGAGAACGGGGACGAGATTGCGCTCGCCCATGTTCATCAGCTCCTCGATCTCGAAGCACTGGAAGGCGCCGAGCGCCAGACCGTCCTCTTCGGCGTCGAGCAACTGGCCCATCGGACCATCGACGGTATAGTGATGCAGCGCGTCCTTGATCTCGCGCATCTGGACGCCTGAGACAAAGTCCGACAGCGAGCGGCCGCGGGATTCAGCCATCAACGCCAACTGCCGGGAGATGGCGTTGCGATAGTCCGGGGTAATGGTCACACCTTGCAGCGCCACCAGCATCTCGATCCACTCGGAGGCCCAGGCGCGGTCACCATCGGTCGACAGTTCGGCGAGCGGGCAAAAGGCAAGCGCCTTCACCTCACCACCAGCCGATGGGCCGATATCGCCGCCGATCTGGTAGTGATCGCCGTTGAGACCGAGGGTCAGCGGCAGCATCGAGCCGCCCTTATCGAAGGCGAACACCTGGGCATCGGCATAACGCCGGAACTGCGCGGCAATCAGCGCCAGCAGCGTCGACTTTCCCGACCCGGTCGGGCCGAAGATCAGCGTATGGCCGACATCGTCGACATGCAGGTTCAGCCGGAACGGAGTCGATCCGGACGCCACCTGCATCAGGGGTGGCGAGGCCGGTGGGTAGAATGGGCAAGGTGCTACCGGACTGCCCGACCAGACGGAGTTCAACGGGATAAGATCGGCGAGATTGCGGGTGTTGATCAGCGGCTCGCGGATATTGGCGTAGGAGACGCCTGGAAGACTGCCGAGGAACGCATCCGTGGCATTCAACGTCTCGATGCGTGCGCCAAACCCTTCGGCCTGGATCAGGCGGCGGATCGCCTCGCACTTTTCCTGGAGGCGACCTGAGTCTTCTTCGAAGATCACGATGACCGGCGTGTAATAGCCATATGCGACGAGCTGCGAGGAGGCTTCCGCGATGGCGTCCTCGGTTTCCGCCACCATCAGCATGGCGTCCTGGTCCACCGAGCGGCTTTGTGTCTGGAAAAGCTGGTCGAAGAATGGCCTCACCTTCTGCTGCCACATCTTGCGTGTCCGCTCGAGCCTTGCCCGTGCTTCCTCGGCGTCGAGGAAGACGAAGCGGGACGACCAGCGATAGGTGAGCGGCATCCGGTCAAGCGAATTGAGGATACCCGGCCAGCTCTCGGCTGGCAGGCCGTCGATCGCCACCACGCCGAGAAAGCGGTTCTCGACCATTGGGGTCAGGCCATGCTGCAACTCGGCCGTCACCAGCCAATCGAGATACATTAGGATGTCTGGTAGGCGTACAGGGTGGTTCTCTCCAGTGACGCAGAAACGAATGAACTGGAGGAGCTCGTCGTATCGCGCGACGCGGAACCCACCACGCTCCGGCGTTTCCCGCGTCATCATCCGCCGGATCGACACGACATTGGCGAGATACTGCTCGACCTCCCGGATCGAGGTCAGAAAACTCTCAAGCGCCTTGTCGGCATAGGAGGCGGAACGGCTGGCCGCATCGGAGTAGATATACCGCGTCAGGCCGGAGCGCCGCGGCTCCGGAGGCCGCCATGTGAGGATCAGAGCATGCCGGCTTTCGAAATGCCCCCTTTCCGTCTGAAAGTGCACTCGTCGCTCATCGTCAATGGCGCGTGTCACGGGATCGGGAAAGTGGGATTCACCCTCAGTCGGATAGTCGCCCGTTGGCACCCTGATGGCCTCGACCTGGATCATCCATCCAGAGCCTAGCCGCGACAAGATGGCGTTGATCTGGCGCGACACCTCGTTGCGCTCGGCGTCGGTTGAGCTCTCGCTATCCGGCCCGGCGAAATACCAGCCCGCCATCAGCGAGCCGTCCTTCAACAGGATAACGCCATAATCGACGAGGCCGGCATAGGGCACGAGATCGGCGAATGACGGTCCGGAATGGCGGAATGATTTGAGGGCGACCATCTCAATCCCTCAGAACTTGCGCCACGGCGACGACGTCGCGCGGTAAGACGTCTTGTAGGAGATGTGGCGGAGATAGACCCGGCGCATCAGGGGATCGGATTTGGCCATCATCCGCAGCGCCGCGACCGCGACCAGCCAGATCGTGATGCCGAACAGAGCCGCATACCAGGTCAGGACAACGAAGATCAGGATGATGGCGGCCAGCGCCATCAGAAGCACGAGCTCGCGGTCAGCACCCATCAGCAGGTTGGGACGGGATAGCGCTCGATGTACACGCGAGCGCGCCAGAGAAGATCCGGCCTCAGCCATGAGCCCCCTCCCCCGCTGTCGCCGGCGTCGCCTTCGGTCCGGGAGTTTCTTGCTCGGCCTGTGCGTGACCCTCGCCGATCGAGGCACCGGTCGCGCCAAAGAGAGCGACGATCTGGGTGGCCCCAAGTAGGACGCCGCCCACCAGCGCGACATAGCAAAGTCGCCTCGCAAAATCGTTCAGCTCGCCTCCGAAGATCAGCATGGCGCCGGCAATGGCGACAGCGGCCAGCGCGATAAACCCGGCGACAGGTCCGGTGATCGACTGCTGGATCTGTTGCAGTGGCGATTCCCAGGGAAGACCGCCTCCACCCGAGGAAGCGAATGCGGACCCGGTTAAGCCGATAGAAATGGCGACAAGTGTCGCGCCGGTGAGAAGAATGGAGATTTTACGCGACATGGCTGTCCTCATCGATCTGGGCATAATGTTCGGTCTGGTAGCGGCCGTTTCGGTATCCTTCGATGTGGATGACCTCACGGACCCGCCTCCCCTTTCCGGTTCGTTCAATAGAGACGACGAGATCGACGGCCTCGCCGATCACCTCCTGCATCGGCTGCTGGCTGGCTTCTGCCGTCAGTTGCTCGAGCCGGCGCAAGGCTGACATTGCCGTGTTGGAATGGATCGTCGTGACGCCGCCGGGGTGGCCGGTGTTCCAGGCCTTGAGCAGCGTCAGTGCCGCTCCATCGCGGACCTCGCCGACAATGATGCGGTCGGGACGCAGGCGCATCGTGCTCTTGAGCAGCCGCGCCATGTCGATCGTATCGCTGGTATGTAGGGACACGGCATTCTCGGCCGCGCATTGGATTTCGGCGGTGTCCTCGAGGATCACCATTCGATCTTCCGGCGCCGCAGCCACGACCTCGGCGATAATGGCATTGGCGAGAGTGGTTTTCCCCGATCCCGTGCCCCCCGAAATGACGATGTTCATCCGCGCATCGATCGCGCTTCGAATGGCGGACGCCTGTGCTTCCGTCATCACCTTCGACTTCACATACTCTGTCAGTGGAATGAGACGCGAGGCACGACGGCGAATGGTGAATGCCGGTCCGGAGACCACCGGCGGCAACAGCCCCTCGAAGCGGTGTCCACCAATCGGAAGTTCGCCAGAGATGATCGGCCGCGCGTCGTCGGCCTCCGACTGCAGGGCATGCGCAACACTGCCGATGACAACTTCGGCTGCGGCGGTGCTCATAATGCCAGCCGGTGCCACGCCGTGCCCCAGCCGTTCGATGAACAGCCTGCCGTCAGGATTGAGCATGATCTCGACCACGGTAGTGTCATCGAGGGCGATGCACAGTTGGTCGCCGAGTGCGTCCTGCAGTTTGCGGACGAGGCGGGGATGAGAGCGGAGCTGGGTCACGCAGCGCTCCTGAGCAATGACCCATCGATCTGCGGGGTCGAATGATAACCCTGTGGGCATACCTGCTCAAAGCTGCCACGGTCGGCCCGAAGGCTCCCGGCGATAGCGATGGTGTTACCGATCTTGGACGGTTCGCCGAGGCGCTGCATCGGCCATCCCGCTCGCTTCAGGATGCGCTCGAAGCGGAGATCGGTGGCCGTGACGATCTCGCTGTAGCCGCTCGCCATCGACCATTCGATGATACCGGCGAACAAGGTGAGCGTCGCAAGATGCAGTTGGCTTGCCCCCCTCCGCGAGGCAGGTGAGGTATCGACGCAGAAGCGTGAACTCTCGACCATCCCAGAGTGAGGGCGAAGCGAACCAGCATCGAGAAGCTGGGGGAAGGTCTGCTCCAGCATTGTTGGACCAGAAGCTGGAAGGAGACGAACGCAACCTGCGACCTTTCCACCCTCGGCAATTGCCAGAAGATAAGTCGGTCTGCAATCATCGTACTGGTCACGCTCTTCTCCCGCGGTGATGGAGACGTCCCAGGCGAGACGTCCGCCAAATACCGTCGCGCGAAGACGGTGCATCTGTCTCAGGAAGTCGCGATGGCGCTCGTACTTCTCGGGCGCGACGGTCAATATCCGCATAATGATCTCCGCTTGAACAAGGTCATGCGGACAGAAATCATCTCCTTCAGCGTGTGCCTATGTGCAGATCTGCACCTCAGGTGATTCTACCGAGTCGCTGATCCGGCCCTAGAATGTGAGCGTGTGGTGAGCTAGGCGGAGGAGGTTCATGTGCAAATCTGCATTTCGCCTTAACGAGATCGACTTGCGCAAACAGATGTAAGTGACAGATTCAAATAAAGGAATCGGGATAAGCCGCTGATACGACGAAAACGCGTTAACTATTGATTAACTTTAAATATCTTGCAAACCATGCTGAAATCGGTTGTGCTATCCACGGCAAATAGGTGTGTTTACGAAAATTACCGTGTGTACGAGAGGAAGTCGTGGAAAATCCCGCTCAGCTTCAAAAGGCTATTCATAAACTGATCGCGGCCCACGCGCGAGACCTCTCGGGTGCGCTGCACGAACATCGTGTAAAGTTGTATCCGCCAGAGGCGCGCAAAACTTTGCGTTCCTTCTCCTCGACGGAAGCTGCAAAGCTTATCGGTGTCAACGACGGATATCTTCGTCACCTCTCGATCGAAGGCAAAGGTCCTCAGCCTGAAATTGGCAACAACAATCGTCGCTCCTATACGGTCGAAACGATCCAGGCCCTGCGCGAATACCTTGATCTAACCGGGAAAAACGATCGCCGCTACTCACCCAAACGATCAGGCAAAGAGCATTTGCAGGTCATCACGGTTGTCAATTTCAAAGGTGGCAGCGGGAAGACGACAACAGCTGCACACTTGGCGCAATATCTCGCCCTGAACGGCTATCGTGTTCTTGCGATTGATCTTGATCCGCAGGCCAGTATGTCGGCACTGCACGGCTTCCAGCCGGAGTTCGACGTCAAGGACAATGAGACG
The DNA here is from genome assembly GCF_001713395.1 of Sinorhizobium sp. RAC02. NCBI lineage: Bacteria > Pseudomonadati > Pseudomonadota > Alphaproteobacteria > Hyphomicrobiales > Rhizobiaceae > Sinorhizobium > Sinorhizobium sp. RAC02. The sequence continues at coordinate 23,587 of NZ_CP016451.1, forward strand.
CTTTACGGTGCGATGCGCTATGACGCTGAACGTCGCCCGTTAAAAGACGTGATCAAGAAGACCTATTTCGCCAACCTTGATCTGGTGCCAGGCAACCTTGAGCTGATGGAGTTCGAGCACGATACAGCAAAGGTCTTGGGCTCGAACGATCGGAAAAACATCTTCTTCACGCGCATGGACGATGCGATTGCTTCAGTCGCGGACGACTATGATGTCGTCGTCGTCGACTGCCCTCCGCAGCTTGGCTTTCTAACCATTTCCGCTCTGTGTGCAGCGACCGCCGTCCTCGTCACGGTTCATCCGCAGATGCTAGACGTCATGTCCATGTGCCAGTTTCTTTTGATGACATCGGAATTGCTGAGCGTCGTCGCCGATGCAGGCGGAAGCATGAATTACGACTGGATGCGGTACCTAGTCACTCGCTACGAGCCCGGTGATGGCCCTCAGAACCAGATGGTATCGTTTATGAGGACGATGTTCGGTGACCATGTCCTAAATCATCCAATGTTGAAAAGTACAGCTATCTCCGACGCCGGGATTACGAAGCAGACGCTCTATGAAGTCAGCCGTGACCAGTTTACGCGCGCGACCTACGACCGGGCGATGGAGTCGCTCGACAACGTGAATACTGAAATCGCACAGCTCATTCAAAGCGCATGGGGTCGCAAATGAGGTCGCTTGTATCTCGCGTAAAAGCGCAAAAGTTGCCAGCCGGAAACTTTCGGGAAACCGCTCATTCTAGGGCGTCAATCTTGACACCCGAGGGGGCTACAAATGGCTAGAAAACACTTGCTGTCCGATCTCGGTGGACCAAAGTTGCCAGCCGGAAACTCCGAAGATATTGCCGCGCGGGATGCTGCTACTCCGCAATATTCCCCACGTGGTGCGATAGGTGCTGTCTCGCGCTCCATCGAGCTTTTGAAGTCTCAGTCGCTCACGGAACTCGATCCGGATCTCATTGACGCGCCGCTCGTCGCGGACCGGTTGGAAGAGTCTCCCGAGCAATTTGAAGAGTTCGCTCGAAATATCAAGGAGCACGGTCAGCAGGTCCCTATCCTCGTGCGCCCTCACCCGTCTGTTGAAGGCCGATACCAGATTGCCTACGGGCGCCGACGCCTGAGGGCAGTGAAGGCTGCGGGCATCCAGGTGAAGGCTGCGGTTCGCACCTTGTCGGATGACGAGTTGGTTCTGGCCCAGGGGCAGGAGAACAGCGCTCGGCAGGATCTTTCATTTATCGAGCGCGCTCTATACGCCGCAGAGCTTGAGGCCGGTGGGTTTCAGCGGCCAGTCATCATGGCGGCTCTTGCTGTGGATAAAAGCAATCTTTCCCGCTTGATCGGCGCTGCCAAACAACTTCCAGCAGATATTATCCGCTTGATCGGCGCCGCCCCTAAAACCGGTCGGGACCGTTGGTACGAATTGTCGGGCCGCCTAAGCCAAGATGGCGCTCCCGAAACTGCTCGTACCTTACTCAATGATGATGCGGTGAAAAGCTTGAATTCTGACGAGCGTTTCGCTCGAGTATTTGAAGCTGTCACCCCTAAGAAGACAAAGGCAGTGAAGACTGAAGCGAAAGTTTGGAAAGCTGAGGACGGCACCAAGGCCGCTCATTACAAGCAAGACAAGCGTACGCTGACTTTAATGATCGACAAAAAGGCCGCTCCGGATTTTGCGGAATACCTGATGTCGGCTCTCCCAGAGATCTACGCTTCTTTCAAGAGGTCGAAGCAGTAGAGCGAATCGCAAACAGGAAAGGAACGATAGCGCAAAGAAAAAGCCCTCCGAAACGGTGTTCCAGAAGGCCTCTCTCAGTTTGGTCGCTTAGAGAATCGCATTTCCCGGAATCCCAGTCAAGAGTCAACGCCGTCCAGGCGTAGCCTTTTCTTTGCCTTTTGAAAGGTGAAAGAAATGCAGACAGGAAGTGTGACGACGCCCTTTGGGCGGCGGCCGATGACGCTCGCCTTGGTGAAGCGGCAAGTGGCCACAAACGATATCAAAGCTGGGAAAACCGTTGAGAAATGGAAGGTCTTCCGTGATACCTCGGAAGCAAGAGAAGAACTCGGCCTGCAGTCGAACAGCCTAGCCGTGCTCGACGCTCTCCTGAGCTTCTATCCGGAAAACGAATTGCGCCAGGACGCGCAGCTCGTGGTTTTTCCTTCAAACGCGCAATTGATCCTTCGAGCCCACGGCATGGCAGGCGCCACGTTACGTCGTCATCTTGCGCTTTTGGTCGATGCGGGCCTTATTGTTCGCAAGGATAGTGCAAACGGCAAACGCTATGCGAGGAAGAACGGCGCCGGCGAGATCGAGAATGCGTTTGGGTTCGACCTGTCGCCGATCCTTGCCCGGTCTGAAGAGCTTGCCGTCATCGCGCAGAAAGTGGTCGCTGCTCGTTCCGCATTCCGCAAGGCGAAAGAAAACCTGACAATCTGCCGCCGGGATGTCCGCAAGCTTATCACTGCTGCGATAGAGGAGGGGGCGGACGGCGACTGGATGGCGATCGAGGCTATGTACATCGACCTCGTTGCCCGCATCCCACGCTCCCCGACCATCGCTGATGTCGCCAGTATCCTCGACGAACTCGAGCTTCTTCGCGAGGAAATCCTTAATCGCTTGGATACGCAGTCAAATTCAGAATTTAATAGCACCAATGCTGCTCATATTGAGCAGCACATACAGAATTCAAAACCCGAATCGTTCAATGAACTTGAACCTCGCTCTGAAAAAGAGCATGGCGAAAAGCCGAGCAAGAGCCGCGGGCCTAACAGTGAGGCGCTGAAAGCCTTTCCTTTAGGTGTTGTGCTGAAGGCGTGCCCGCAGATTATTGACTATGGACCGGCAGGGGCTGTGGGTAGTTGGCGCGATCTCATGTCGGCGGCAGTTGTGGTGAGGTCGATGCTGGGTGTGAGCCCTTCCGCCTACCAGGAGGCTTGCGAAACCATGGGACCTGAAAATGCAGCGGTTGCGATTGCCTGTATCCTGGAGAGGGCAGGGCACATCAATTCCGCTGGTGGCTATCTGCGTGACCTCACCAACCGGGCGGGGCGGGGCGAGTTTTCCCTTGGACCGATGGTCATGGCACTGCTGCGATTGAACGGTGAAGCCGGAAAGAGATCGGCGTAAATGACAGTAGAGAGAAAAGACGCTCCAAAACTGCTGAACGCCATACGCCGGAGAGGAGGTTTATCGAATTTGCCACTCACGCCGTTCTCCGAGCCGCGGCGAGGTTTCAGTTGTTCTACCGATCGGAGCGTGAAGTGATTGATAGTACGGTGATTTTTTTCCTCGCTGTTAGAGTTTCCGGCTGGCAACTTTCTTCCGGGACGTGGAAGTTGGATTCAATCCAGTGTCATTGATGGTATGACGAAACGGCTGGCGCATGATGCCGAAGCTAAAAATATAGCTGCGATTTGAGCTGCTGCTGTCCAAAACCGACTATAGGAGTTGGAAAGCGACCGCCAAATAGATTTGCGCCAGCATCTGCCGTTGTAACAGGTGCATAACTCCTCATTCTGCGACGTCGCAAAAAGTCGGAAAAACAAGTCACGCTTTAATCGGGAGTTTCGCGACAGAAGGCACCATTCCAATATAGGGTGCAACTATTCTCCATCCGACTTGGACAATCGGCCCACCGAAGCGATACGAAGGCGGGGCACCAACCGAGAGAGTCCGATGAAGAAATTGCTTGCGGCCGTCTGTGCCCTCACGTTTTGCAGCGCAATGCCGTCATGGGCAGAGACGAACATAATCTGCACGCTCGTTGTCTCAGCGGGAACTGGAAAGCCGCTTCTTGAGGAGGGCGATTGCAACCGACGGATGTCGCCTGCTTCAACATTCAAGATAGCGATCAGCCTGATGGGTTTCGACAGCGGCATTCTTGAAACGCCGGAAAGGCCGCTTCTGCCCTTTAAAGAAGGCTACATAGATGCCCGTCCCGAATGGAGGCACTCGCAAACCCCCAAAAGCTGGATGCGAGATTCCGTGATCTGGTATTCGCAGCAGACAAACCTTCAGCTCGGCATGAAGAAATATACGGCCTACGTGAAGGCATTCGAATACGGCAATCAAGACCTTTCCGGGGAGCCCGGCAAGAGCAATGGCCTGACCCATGCCTGGCTGAGCACCTCCCTGCAAATCTCTCCTAGGGAGCAGATCACATTCATTCGAAAACTGGTTCGGCATGAACTTCCGGTGAGCAACGCGGCCGTGTCGAATACCAGCACAATCCTCGATCAAGGGATGAAGGGCGGCTGGCACGTCTTCGGCAAGACCGGCGCTGGCGGCATCAGAACGGCAGACGGGAAGCTGAAGACTCCCTTTGGCTGGTATGTCGGTTGGGCAAAGAGAGGAGACGAAACCGTTGTCTTTGCTCGATTGATCCAGGATACTGATCGTCAGCCTACGCCTCCGGGTCCCCGTGCTCGTGACGGGTTGATGTCGTCTGTGTTTTCAACAAGGGGCGTATTGGAATAGGATAGTCTGCAAGGCTCGGAAACCGTGGGGCGGATAAATGAATATTGAGCTCCTTCACGATTTCCTATGCGTTTCTGACACGATGAACCTTACGGTGTCGGCCGAAGAACGACACACAACCCAATCTAACCTCAGCAAGCGAATCCGACAGCTAGAAACCTGGCTGGGACGCGACCTGATCGACCGACGCAGCCGTCCCCTTACTCTGACGAAGGCCGGCCACGACTTCATCCCGGTTGCGAGAAACATCATTTCACAGCTCGATGAGTACAGAGGCGCTCACATGCCTTGGAGTGTAGCCGAGGGAGCTGTCAGCATCGCCATGCCGCACAGCGCAACGATCAGCGTGTTTCCCGGCTTCAAACAGCGGATCGTAAGGCAGATTCCAAGAGCTAGCTTCGCGCCACGATTGGCCAATCATGACACAGTGGCGACGATGCTTGCTCGTTCCGAGTGCGATCTCGCCGTGGTGGCATATCATCCCGCGACACCGCAGGCCGAGGAATTTGCCGTTTTCAGGTCCGTTGAAATTGCGCGGGAACGACTGGTGATCGTTGCGCCTCCTCAGGTCCCCAGCACTGAGCCTCTTCCACTGCACGTCTCGCACCATCGAACCTACATCGGTCAGATTTGGCGAAATTCCCGTGTATCTGTTCCGGTCACCGAGGAAATCGAACACGGGATGGCGGCCGACATCAGGGCATATTGCTTGTCTGGTGACGGGCGCGGTGTGGTGCCGGAGACATTGGTCGAGGCCGATATAGCCTCTGGAAAACTGGCAATATGCTTTCCGGAAGCGGACCTATCATATTCCTTTTCATTGTATTGTGCTCCGAAGGCGAGCGCGCAAGCGAAGAGGATCTGGAACGCCGCTGCACACCTCACCAATCGCGAGCTATCTGCGCAATAGTCCTGATTGTGCAGCCCGATCCTCCGACCTAAGTGTCAGAGGGGTGGATCATTTACAATTTTACGAAAAATTTAGGTTAATTGACAGTTTCCACGTTGGGCTGTTCCATCGCAACCGCAGATCGGTAAGTTTACTGGCATCAGCTTTGCCACCAAACTTCCGGAGCGTTGCACATGACTATGCTTGCCACCACGAACAATGCGCATGCAGGCAACTTTTCCTCGCTCTCGCATACGAGAGTCGTGGCAACGGGCACTCGAATGGTTGGTCCCGATATCCTACGTTCGCTGGCGATCTTACTGGTGATACTTGTCCACCTTCCGCTGAACGCCACCCCAGGCCTGTTGGTGACTGTCCGGGAATATGGCTGGCTCGGTGTCGATATCTTCTTTGTGCTGAGCGGCTACCTGATCGGCACGCAACTGTTCAAGGAAGTGACACGCACGGGGGCAGTCGATTTCAAATCATTTTATCTCCGGCGTGCCTTCCGCATCTTCCCGGCCTTCTTCGTGGTCCTTGGCCTTTACGCCTTGGTTCCGGTTCTTCGCGACAATCCGGCGATGCAGCCTCTGTGGAAATTCGCGACCTTCACGGTGAATCTCGGGTTCGATCCGAGGGAGGGCAACGCGTTCTCTCAGGCATGGACGCTTGCCGTCGAAGAGCAATTTTATCTCGTTCTGCCTTTGCTGGTTCTTCTCCTGTATAAGCGCATTGGCACAGGATGGGTGCTTACCCTCGCAGGGCTGCTGATGCTCGCCGGCGTCGTTTTGCGTTACGCGATCTGGGATACACAGGTTGGCTCCCTCGTCGCAGAAGGCCAGTTTCGCCCCGCCTTTGCGACATACCTCCGAGATGTCTACTACCCAACATATACCCGTCTCGACGGCCTGCTGTTCGGCGTGGTGCTTGCGGCTGCCCGTTTCTTCAAGCCAGAGCTTTGCAGGCAGTACCTACCGCCGAAGGTCACGATTCCCACAGGTCTGATCTTTGTGATCGCGGCGCTCATCTGCTTCGTTGATCGGGGACCGCTTGCAGGACAAGGCATATTTCCAGTGTTTCAGGCTCAGCTCGGCGCGGTCGCGGGCTTTCCGCTGATCTCAATCGGCATCGCACTGATGTTCTGTGCCATGCTCGATCTTGAACATGTGCTAAGCCGCTGGCCAGTGCCAGGTGCAGCCCTCGTAGCAACTCTGTCTTATAGTCTCTACCTAACGCACAAGTCCGTGTTTCACGTCATGCGCCTGGTCGTTGGAGAGGAAAACCTGCAAGGCAGCTTTGGCTTTGTCGCCTATCTGATCGGAAGCTTCGCCGTCGCGGCCGTTCTCTGGTTTTGCGTGGAGCGGACGTTCCTACATCTTCGAGATAAAATGCTATCGAAAACCAAATGATGGTGCTTTGCCACGGTATCGCGAAATTCCTAGGTTTTGCTACGTCGCAAAAATCGCCAGCTTCCGACCCCTTGCTCCCAGCCAGAGTGCTTGACGGGTTCGCCCGGAACTTTCCGTTGGTTCAACTCACAAAGGCTGCAGACTTGGAGCCGGCTTAGCCCGTTGGTGTTCGCCGTTTCACACACGGGGTCCAACACCGTTGCCAGCCATATCGACACGCCGGAAAGCCGCCATTATTGGATGCTCACACTGTGATTGGAGAAGGAGACGCTATGTTCATTCGACGAGTCGCAGTGCTGCTTGTCCTCGGTATTTTCGTTGCAGGTACGGCCCACGCCCAGACTTGGGAGGACGTCGATCCGATTGCCGCCGGCTGGTCGGCGGAGCGGCTCGATGCGGCCCGTCTCCAATCGAAAACACTCAGGCCTACTGCGCTGATGATCGTCCAGGACGGGCGGGTGGTCGCCCGTTGGGGCGATACCTTGCGAAAAGTGAATATGGCGTCCGTTCGCAAGAGCCTGCTCAGCGCTCTTTACGGCAGTGCGGTTGCCGAGGGTCGGGTCAAGCTTTCAACCCACCTTTCCGAACTTGGCATTGACGACAATACTCCCAACCTTACGGCCGAGGAAAAAACCGCAACAGTGCGTGATCTGCTCATGTCGCGGTCGGGTATCTACCATCCTGCGGCCCACGAGACTGCTGATATCAAGCGCAAGCGTCCTACACGCGGAAGTCACCCACCCGGGTCGTTTTGGTTTTATAACAACTGGGACTTTAACGTTCTGGGGACGATCTACCGGCAGCAGACCGGCGAGGACCTCTTTGTGAGCTTCGAGAAGCGGATCGCTAGACCGATCGGTATGGAGGATTTCTCGGTCAAGGACGGCCGATACGACCTCGAAAAACTGTCGCAGCATCCCGCCTATCCGGTTCGGCTCAGCGCCCGCGATGCCGCCCGTTTTGGCCAGCTTTTCCTGAACGATGGGAGGTGGGGCACCAAACAGATCATACCGGCGTCGTGGGTCAGGGAATCGACGACTGCCTATTCGTGGGCGAAGCGGATACGTCAGGGCTATGGCTACATGTGGTGGACGCTTCCAGAGGATACTTGGGGTCCGAATGCATTCTACGCTTCCGGCTACGGTGGGCAGATTATCGCCGTCGTGCCGTCAAAGCGGCTGGTGGTCGTGCAGACCGTAGATTTAAACCAGAACCCGAAGGGGGTTCGCACCAGCGCATTCATCGACCTGCTAAAAGAGATCGCTCTCGCTTCACCGTGAAGATGTGGTGCCACACACCTTATCAAATGTGCCAGCTGGTTCTGAGCGGTTCAATGGTCCCTCCGGCTCTAAGCGGACTGTCCGTTTCCCTCGCAATCGCGGACATGGCGTCGCATCATTCCTGATTTTTGCGTTCGGCACAGCAGCGGCCGTGGATGAAACTTGTTGATGACCCGTTCTCAAGCTATGTTGAGCGGACAGGCTTGGCCCGCGCCTCCTCCCTCCCATCGGGGAAGTATCGTTCATACGGGGTATTGAGATCATCGAGCCATCTGTTCGAGCGCCGCATAAGGAGGGATTGCGTTTCCTGCTCGGAATGGAGGTTCCTTGATGAAGCTATCTGCTCCGATTTATCAACTGAAGCGCCGCGCCAAATTGTTGGCCCGGAATGAAAAAATCCCTCTGCATTCGGCGTTGGACCGCATAGCACGCGACGAAGGCTTTGCGGGGTGGAGCCTGCTTTCCGCCCGAGTTGCAACATCTGCGACGGCAAGCGAAATGCTGTCCCGGCTTTCTGATGGCGATATGCTTCTGCTGGGAGCGCGGCCCGGTCATGGCAAGACCCTTCTCGGGCTTCAGCTCCTGCTCGATGCTATCCGTGACGGCCGGCGAGGTGTCTTCTTCACCCTCGAATATACCGAGCAGGAAACCCATGCGCGTATCCGGTCGCTGGAAGGCGAATCGTCGGGCCTTGGGGGTGCTCTGGAAATCATGACCTCTGACGAGATTTGCGCCGACTATATCATGCGCCATCTCGCCGATGCCTCCCGGGGGACGGTCGCCGTTATCGATTACCTACAAATCCTCGATCAACGGAGAAATAAGCCCGAACTTTCGGAGCAAATAGCCACGCTTCAACAATTCGCTCGAAGGACGGGAATTATTCTCGCTTTTATCTCCCAGATTGACCGTTCATACGATCCGGAGGCGAAGCCTTTGCCGGATATGCAGGACATACGCTTGCCCAACAAAGTAGATGTGAGGCTTTTCTCAAAAGCGAGCTTCTTGCATGAGGGTGAGGTGCAGTTTCGGGCCATAGCCTGATTATGCTGGCTTACCGGGGCACAGTCCGCGTGTGCCGGTAGGCCGTCCCTTGTCGCGGTAATCCTAAGTTTCCCGGCGGCGCTTAACTCTTGACCGGGCGGAAGAAGCCAGTCCGCTTTGAGGTTGAATCCTAAAGCGCGAGTCGCAGAGGCTCCTGTCCCTCTGAAAACATGTCCCAATAGTCTCGACCGTCTCCGTCGGCATTCTCAAACAGACCTTCGACGAATTCCCTGAATGAAGAGGCCTGCAGACAAAGATAGTCGTTGTCGGGGGAGGGCCATGGCCCGCCGAAATTGCGGACCCAGCTATAGATGTGACCATAATCGTCTTGCCGAAGCGACATCACCAGCTCGATCAAGCCAGGATCCCCGCCGACGACCAAGCATTGCTTAGGCAGCCTGTCGCCGAGTTCAGCGCGCCAAGTCACAACGCGGTCCCAGTCGTAGAAGGGATCAACGAAATGCTCGGTGGGGTTTGGTGCGTCGCCTGACTCACGGGCCGTATGTCTGAACATCAATGGATAGACCCTGCCACCATCATATCGGGTCATGAAGCTGCGATAGTCATTCGGCAGTTGCACACCATTGTCGCGCTCCCATATCTGAATGGCTTTGCTGACACCTTCGTTAGGCCATTCAGCATGAAGAGGCTTAACCCATCTTTCGATCATTGAATTCTGCCCTTCTATGAAAACTAGCCGCGCGATATTGGAGCTGATGGCTGAAGCTCATTTTCGCTGACGCACGTGGCGTTCGTTTTCGGTAATCGTATGAAATTGAGTCAATACCTGCAACGGGGCGGGCAGCCTTGCCAGATTGTCGCAAAAATCAGTCGCAAAAGTTTGCCTTTTGCGTCTGACTTTTGCGACATAATTTCAGCAGCAAATTCAACGATGCTGGGGGCTGCCGCAAAACTTAGGGAAAGTGAGCGAAACTACTGAACAAGCCTTGCGGCCCGTCCTGTCCGTCTGGTTGCGTTGTTGTAATAAGTGGAGGCCTGCTGGACCGATCTATGTCGCGACTGCTCCATGGCTTCCGGCAGGGGAACTCCACGATTGGCGGCCTCCGTGAGATAGCCTGACCTCAACCCATGCGCCGAAAACTCCTCAGGCTCCAGCCCGGCCAGCGCCGCCCGCTGCTTGACGATCTGGTTGACTGCGCTCGGCTCCAGCGCCCGCTTCGAAACATTACCCCAACGATCGATCTTCCGAAAAACACTCCCGCTTTCAACCTTGCAAGCCGCAAGCCAGGCGTTGAGCGCATCCACGGGCCGGCCCGTCAGATAAACGACCTCATCGTGCTCGGAGCCGGATGTTTTGGTCCGACCCAGATGGATGGCAAGAGAGGGGAGGGGAGGGCCGTTTTCGACTGTGATCGGCGGCTCGACCGAGAGCTGCTCCCTGCGCAACCCGGCAATCTCGCTGCGACGCCGTCCGCCGGATGCGAACGCCACCATCAAAATTGCGCGGTCACGGATGTCGCGCAGGCTGTCGGTGCCACAGGTCGCGAGCAGCTTGGCAAGGACATCTCCCGTGACCGCCTTCGCGCTCTTGCGTTTTCGCGGCCGCGGCGTCGCGCGGGCAGCGAGGCGTATCGCGGATTTCAGCGAAGGGGCGGAGAAGACACCGGTCAGCCCGCGCCATTTTGTCAGCGTCGACCAACTGGCAAGCCGCCGGCGCACCGTATCGGGCGCATGCGGTCCGGAAGATCGAAGGAAGCGTTGCTCGCGCAGGCTTTGCTCGACATTTGCTGGCATGCCGTGTTGAGGATCGATGTCGCGCTGTTCGGGCTGCCAGAGATGGTGGGCGACGAATTTCAGCAGCAGCGCTTCCGGAGCCGGCCAGGGGAGGCAGGCACCGGTCGCGGCGAGAGACCAGGCCTGGAGATAGGCGAGGTCGGAGGTGAGCGCGCGCAGCGTGTTTACGCCCATGCCCTCATTGACCAGATGGCGCAGCGTTTCGACATCCTGGTCGGTCAGCAGTTCGGCCAGTTCGTCGCGCCGGTCGATCGGCAGGACGCTGGCGATGGTGTCGAGTTCGTCGGCCCGGTGATCGACGGCGGTCTTGGAAATGGACGGTTTGGCCACAGAGAAACTCCGGATCGGCGGTTTTTGGCGGCCGAGTGGCCGTGGATTTACCCGATTCTTTCTGATTTGAGACTCGAAATCAATCACCTCCGATAAGGGTTACTTATCGATGGTTAGACGCCCAACCGGCAACCATACCATGTGAGGAACCATAATATTAATATAGAGTTCCTATAGCAAATCATTTACCATAATTTCAATGGCTTACGACCTCGCGAAAATCAGCATGACAGCCCTGATGCGACCGGCTTTCGATGCCGGCATCGCGCTCACGCGTCTCGACGAGCGCATCGCCCGCTCGCCGGTCGGCGAGGGTTGGATCGAGCGATCCCACTTCTCTGATGCCTGCGCCTCGCTGTGGATCGACGGCGAGCTCGTCCATCTCGAAGACCTCGTCCTCCACGACGCCACCCGCGATATTCGCACCCCGACCCATGAGCTGACAATCGCCCGCGACGTGCTGCGCACCCGCCGGCGCGTTGCCGCCCAGCTACCCGGCTGGGCGCTGTCGATGGACGGGGTTCGGACGCTGCGAAAGACCTCGGAGATCACGGCGGCTGACACGGACGAGGCGACGACTGCCGATGCCATCCGGCGCGCGGTCGCAAACGATCCGGAAGGGGAGGGGGACGTCGCCGACGACATCGAAAATCTCCCCGGCGTTGACTACGCTGCAATCGATGCCGTGCTGGCCCGATCGGAGGCGGCGATCGAGAACGCCAGACGGCCGAGCCATGGCGGCGGTCAGGACAAAGATCCGATGATCTACGATCTCGATTGGGACGAGGATGCCAGGCTTGACGAGTGGCGCGGCGTGCTGCGCCAGGCCGAAAACCTGCCGGCGGTGCTGCGGGCGATCACCGCCCTCGATGCCTGGAACGAGCTTTCCGTTCTTCAGCACGCGCCCTGGCTGGGCCGGCTGTTTTGCGCGTCGATCCTGCGCCAGGCCGGTATCACCACCGGCGTACATCTCGCGGCGATCAACCTCGGCCTGAAAACCATTGCCGTCGATCGCCGCCGCAACCGCGACCGGGAGACGCGGCTGCTCGCCATCGCCCACGGGTTTTTGGCCGCCGCCGAGATCGGGCTCAGAGAACATGACCGGCTGGCAATGGCGCGAAAAATGATGGAGCGGAAGCTGGAGGGGCGGCGGACGTCTTCAAAACTGCCTGAACTGGTCGAGCTGGTGATGGCAAAACCCTTGGTGTCGGCCGGGATGGTGGCGAAGACGCTCGAGGTCACGCCGCAGGCGGCGCGGCGGATCGTTTTGGAACTCGGCCTGCGCGAGATGACGGGGAGGGGGAGGTTTCGCGCGTGGGGTGTTCTTTAGTTGACGCAATCGAGGAGCCTATCCAATCCGGCAGTGTCTGGGTCCAAGTCGCCTCGGCGAAGGTGTAACTCGACGCGCCGAGCACGCTGACAACAATTCAGCCTCCCGGACCTCGCCGATCTGGCGATCGACGATCGGCACCTTCTTCCCGGAATTCCACGAAGGCCTTGTCGCCGACGGCATGCTTCTGATGCATCATCGGCGACAAGCGCTGCTCAAAGCCATGCGGCTGGATCAGCGGTTTTGCAGCTAGCTGCGGCTGGAGGTGACAGAGTGCGCAACGTAATGACGGAAAAACGTTTGAACCACAGGTTTCGTCAGCGATAGTTGATGTCGTCATAGCTGAATTCTTCTATAGTTGCGGTGATTTGGGGGCGGGGTAAGTATGCCAGGCAAGGTGCGTGTATTCATCAGCAGCACGATGGAGGATTTGGCCAATGAGCGTCAGTCTGTCGTCGAACAAGTCGCTGGTCTTGGCCTTGAGCCGGTCAACGCAGAGGGGCTGTTGCCGAATGGTTCGGGCAGCTGGGATCTGCTCTCCGACGAAATCGAGAACTCTCACATCTTTGTTCTATTGATGGGTGATCGGTATGGCTGGATACCTGATCGCGGGCCCGGCGCCGCAATGGACAAATCGGTAACGCACCTTGAAGCGGATCTTGCGAGAGCGTCGAGCCTCCCGATACTTCTGTTTGTAAAACGCCTCAAGTATGGCGCAGATTCAGCGAGCCCCGATGCCATAAGGCGCGATAAGTTCCGCAAGGAGGTTGGCGCGTGGGAAGACGGTCAGTTCCGTGCCGAATTCGACCTCGCCATAGACCTTGGGCACAAGGTCCGGGAGGCCCTCCAGGGTGTCTTCCAAGACACTTACTTGAAGCGCGCCGTCCGGAAGAAGGAGTTGTCCAACGCGCCCTCACCCCAGGCGATTGATCAGGTGCCTCCGGTGCCATTGGCCGTTCCCGGCACCTCTGCCGGATCAGTGCTGCTGGCCGGCGCCGGGTTTTCGATCTCGGCCGGCTACCCAACAGCAAGCTCGCTAGCCGAAATACTCGGCAACCGGCTTGGGCTCACCCTGAACGGTTCGGAGATGCTGGAGCGGCATTCGTTTGCGGAGATAGCGTCTTTCGCCGAAAGGAAGATGGGGCGTGGGGCCCTGGTAGGCGTTATTCGTGAATTGCTTGACACCCCCATCCCGGTCAAGCCCACCCCTGCTCACATTCGGGCTGTCCAATCCTTTTCATCAATCTTCACGACGAACTACGATCTTCTGTTTGAGCGCGCATGTCAGCTTACGGGAAGGAAATACGCCGTCGCAACGCCTCATCGCCCCCTACCTGATCCGGCTGCCGTGACCATTTATAAGATCGATGGCTCGATCGACGACCCCGACACGCTTGTTCTCACCCACCACGACGCCACACGCGCTGCAACGGCCAAGGCGTTTTGGGAAGCGGTCAGTGGTTTGTTGACCACACACGGCGTTGACGTAATAGGGCATTCAATCAGGGACGTCACAAGCCAACGGCTCCTGTCCGCACGAAACCTCTCCCTGCCAGGAACCTATGTATGCCCGTATCTCGACGAGCTCGACATGATCAGGCTCGCGACTTACGGCCTCAAGGGCGTCATCGAGACGGCGGAAAGTTTTCTGACCCCATCGAAGTCAACATGACAATATGCAAATTTGCGGCCAGCTTTATGTGCGCAGGCGCAGTCAGAGAGCCGCAGTCGATGGCGTCTGGAATTGTTCGCCGTCTGCTTGCATGGAACAATAGAAATCGAAATGTGAGCAATCCCCAGGGGCTCGATGTAGGCCCGGGGTTGTCGCCGGGGGGCACATGGCAGAAAGCGCGAATGCCGATGATATCTTCCTTCTTTATAATGAGAAGGAAGAAGATATTGATCCAATCGCTCAAACCCTAAAATCAGCCGGCCTTTCAGTATATTTCTATCGGCGGGATTTGCCCGTCGGAAGCGATATCCAGGCGGTTGAATCCGAGAAGCTTCGGTCGGCGCGAGCTGTGGTCGTGCTGCTTGGCAAGCACGGTTGGGGACCTACCCAGAGAGAGATTGCTTTCCAGGCAGAGAGCCTCCAGAAGATTATCGTTCCGGTCTTGATCGATGAGCCGCCCGCCGATGCTCTGACCGACGTAGACGGCATGTTCCAGCGCAGGCGCCGCATAGACTTTCGTGAACGTGCGGTGATCGGACATGTCGAGCTAGCCCTGGAGATACAAAATCTCCTTGATCCCGCCGGTGGGGCCAAATCGCCGCGCTATGACGACATCTTCAAGACCCTGTTCGATGGTAGTGAGGCTGATCGCCTGGAATTGCTGAACTTGATCATCGCCCACGGCTTCAGAGACGCACAAACTCTCGCAGATAAGCTCGTCGACGCGATCGTCGGCGATTTTTCACCAACACGTCAAAATTCGTTCGAGGCATCGATCCGTGATCCCAACCGGCTTCCCGCTGCACGATCCTGGATGCTGAGCGTACTGCTATGGCTTCGCGTTGAGGACGATAACCACACCAAAGTCATTCTCGATCATGTCGATTACGCGAAGGAGAATGACAGAGCGGTCAGATTTTGGACCTTGGCGGGGATCATCCAGACTGACCGATCCTGCCGCACCGCAGCCATAGAACAGGCCCTCGACGATCCCTCTCCTGAGGTGGCGGGGTTGGCCCGCGTTTCCAGGGACCCATCGGATGATGCCGTGTTGAATGATCTCAGAGTGGCCCTCTCGTCAGAGAGGTTCGAGACTGTTTGGTGGGTCCTGCGGGTCCTGCGCATCTTCCCGGTTCCTTCCCTGGCAGCGGACGTGGTCAACCAGCTTGGCCGAACGGCTGACGGAAGGTCGTTGGCTTACGACGCACTCTTTGCGCTCTCGAGCGCGTCTATCAGGAGTGCGGCGCGACCACACATCCTGGAGCACATAGGCTTGACGGCCCTCGCGCGCATCGTCGTTGTGGAATCAAGAAATTCCACACCCATATCACTCGATGCATTCGCGCGCGTACTTTCTGCGTTTGAGCGAAATGAGGCGACCCAGGCCCTTGAGACCGCCGCCGAGGACGCTGAAGATCGGCGGCTTGTGGGTCGGCTCATCGACAGGATCGAAGCGCATCAGGCTGTTGTGACTGAGACTGATCCGAGGCTGCCAGGTCATGCGCCAGACATTATCGACATTGGCAAGGATGACATTGGTATCCGACGTGACGTCCAGACATTGACATCGGTCATGCTGTCGCGAGAGGTCGAACCTCCTCTAGCTATCGGCCTTTTCGGGGAATGGGGATCGGGAAAGAGCTTCTACATCAAGTCGCTCGAGGCAGAGGTCGCGGCAATTTCCAATCGCCCTGCGGGCGGTCCTTATTGCACCCGGGTGGTCCAGATCAATTTCAACGCCTGGCACTATGTCGACACCAACCTATGGGCAAGCCTGGTAAGCCACATCCTTGAAAGCCTTGCGGCGTACCTGACGCCCTCGAAAAGTCCGGAAGAACAGCGCGCGGCCTTAGCCGGCGAACTTACCAGCGCCAAGGAAGAGGTGGCCATCGCGACCGAAGAGCAGAAGCTCGCATCTGATCTGCTGAAAAACTCCACCGCGGAGCTGCGGAGAAAGGTCTTCGAAAGGGAGCATTCGGAGATTAAGTTGCGTGACCTGCGAGCTCAAGACTTTGCAGATCTGCTGAAGGGCGATGAAGACCTGTCTGCAGCTCTGCGCGGCGCTTTTGATATGGTCGGCGCACCCGCCCTGCTGGAAAGCGCATCGGAGTTGGACGGCGCTGTGAGGGACGTCTATTCCACGGTAGGAAAGACGAAAGCATTCTTTGTTTCCATCTTTACTGGCAGGAATGCGCTGATCATTCTCCTTGGAATGTTAGTCGTACTCGGCCTGCCGCCGCTAGTGTGGTCCCTTCGTGAGCATCTCGGCACCTATCTGGCAAATGCTACCGCTATCGTGGGAACGATTGCGGCCACCTTGGGATCTGCTGCAGCGGTACTGAAGAGCGCGGTGACCAAGTTCAAGGCTGGACTGGAGGCGGTCTCGGCCGCGAAGTCCAGGGTCGATGAAGGATTGGCTGCGAAACGGGCGGTCATATCTCACAAAGAAAAGCAGCTTCAGCAGCAGGTCGCCGATGCGGTGGCTCAGGAAGCTGCGGCCTCCGGACGGGTAGAAGCTGCTGCCACTCGTGTGCGGGAGATCGAGGAGAGGCTCACAGCCTTGAAAGATAGCCAGTCACTTGGCTATTTCATCACGGAACGGACCAAGTCCGACGACTACCGTCGCCATCTCGGTCTGATCGCCACCATTAGGAAAGACTTCGACGGGTTGGTGGAGCGAATTCAAAATGATGCCGACGGCGTTGACCGGATCGTTCTTTATATTGACGACGTTGACCGTTGCCCTCCCGAGATGGTGGTCGAGATTCTGCAGGCGGTCCACTTGCTGCTCGCCTACAAGCTGTTTGTCGTGATCGTGAGCGTTGACCCCCGGTGGCTCCTGAAATCGCTTGGCTCAAGCATTCCTCAGATGCAGTCAGAAAATGACGCTCAGGCTAACCAAGTGGCGACACCACAGGACTACCTCGAGAAAATCTTCCAGATCCCATTCACGGTCCGTTCGATGGGGAAGCCTGGATTTGGAAGATTGATGGATCGCCTGCTGACACCAGCCACCGAAGATATAGAACTGACTGGAGTGTCGAACGAGGGCGTGACGCCACGAAGAGGAGCCTCGCGGGACGAAACGGGGGCGAACGACAGTGACGGAAAGCAGCAGCCTTCGTCGGAGGGAAACATTGACCCGTCGCCGAATACAGCCTCGGCACCACCCGAGCCGAAACTGGTTGAGCTCGCTGTGCCGGCGCAGGCCCTCTCCATCACTTCGATTGAAACAGAGTTTGCTCGTGGCCTATATATGCTCCTTGCCACCCCCCGAAGTGCCAAGCGCTTTGCGAACATATATCGTTTGTTGAAGGCCTCCTTGTCGGCCGAAGCGCTCCCAGCATTCGAGGGTCGATCAGCAGTTCCTGGCACCTTCCAGCTACCCATGCTGCTGCTGGCGCTTCTGGTAGGTAAACCCCAATTGGCGGCGAAGCTGTTCCCCATATTTCTGGCTGGCGCGAAATCAAATGACGACGACTGGTGGGAGGCTGGATGGAACGGTTTGGGGCGTCCAGAAGAGGAGATCCGAAGTCGTCTAGCCCCGATTGTCGAGATGGGTTATTTCCCCGGATCACCACAGCATGTGGTCCAATGGTTGCCGCAAGTCGCTCGGTACTCGTTCATAACAGCAAGCATATTCTTAAAGGAGACGAGCTAAGCGCGAGCGGTAGGCCTGGGCATTCTCTGAGGCTGGCCAACCGTCTGCAAGGCTGGCGGGCCGGCAGCTGCAGCGATATCATTCAGTTTCCGATCAGCCCCGCCTCGTCATCGCTAGATTGGGTGGGATCGACCGGCTGCGCCTTTGCTGGAGGCGTAAGTTCGTGCGAAATACTCTCCCGCCTAAAACCAATCTCATACAAACGATGAAGATTGTCGTCATTGACGTCAGAAGACAGCTGCACAGTCAGCGCTTGAACCCCTGCATTAGCCTTCAGCAACGCTTCCAGCAACTCACGTTTCGTGTCTTCAGAAATCCCGATCAAAGAAAAACTTAAGCTGTTCTCCCGACCAGTCTCAGGCACTCGCACGTCTTGCCGCAGGTCTTCGCTTTGGTTTCGGGGTGGAGCCGATAAACGGTTTCGAAGTGCCGTGAGCAAATGGTCGAGGTTGGGTGCTCCGGTTTCTATGCGCCGACCAATCGGCTTCGCGCCGATTCGATCCAGCGTATCACGCACAAAGGACGGGGACTGTTCGTATTTAACATATGCGATCGACGCTTGAGCCCACTTGTCTGATCCTCTGTTGGTCAACCATTCAGGTTCCGGGTCCGAGAGTAGAGCGGCGTTAGCATTTGTGCGAAGCATGTCCATCGTCTGGGCGAACAACGGGCGACTCCATTTGGAATTAGGAGGGGCGCTCGATGCAATCGTAAGTGGATGAGATTGATCGACACCACGTTTTTTGGCTAACGGTTTGCGGGTCAAAACGCCAAATGGAAGCAGGAGGACGGTCTCAACGCCTTTTTGCGCGAACAGATCCGCAATTTCCTCGCTGATTTTCGTTCCGTAAGCGAGCGCCACCGTGACGTCTGCCCCGGAGACCGCGAGTTCCGCTGCGATCGAATGCAGCGCTTTCATTTCCCGATCGCTCGGCTGGCGCGAAGGCAGAAGCGCCAGCCATTTACGCCTCAGCAGATCTTGCCGACCCATCACGAACAGGGGGCTTGTAGCCTTCGATGCGTAGGGATGATCCTCAAGGATTTTGTAGCCCAACTGCTCAACACTACCTCGCTCGTCCGAGGAAGGTTGTGTCACAGTCTTGCCGGCTCTGTGGGATGCTGCCGGCTCGAAAACGAAGACATGAGCGTTCACTCCGTCAAGCTTTTGACGGATCATTTCGGATACGCGGTCCCAATCCAACCCTCCATGACCGCATCCCAAAGCAGGCAGGGCAACCGTTACCGGCCCGACGGTATCAAGGTAGGCACGGAGATCATCTAAACCAGCATCAATGTCTTCATATCGCGAAGGGTCGCGCCAATCGCGTTTCGTAGGGAAGTTTATGACCCAATCGCCGCTCAGGGATTTCCATACGTGCATTTTTCCAGGTCGCACACGGCCAGCTTTGCAGTCATCTCGATACTCCTTGAACATTTCGGGATAGTGCTGCTTGAACGCCAAGGCGACACCGGCACCCATGACACCGACACAGTTGACCGTGTTCACGCGAATGTCGGCCTTTGTGTCGAATAGGTCGCCTTGTATAAAATCCAGCATCGCTCTTCCGTCAAACCTTCTTAAATTGCTGCCAAGCACCGTCGGTAAACCAGATCCGCTTTCGCCTGATCCCACCAGTGCTCCTGTAGCGACAGGACGTCCGCTTGACCAAGGACGAAGAGCATATTGAGCTCGTCTTTGTCATCAACGACATCGATGATTTGCCGTTCGTCTCGGTCGCGGCCTAAGACATCACCAACTAGATCATGATAGCACACCAATTTCATCAACGTCGCCGCCGAGTTTGGCTTTACGGTTCCAACATGTTTGGTTAGGATCTCGGCCATCATCGGCATGGCGCCGACGGGATGATTGGGATCAACCTTCTGAAGGCCTCCATTGCTGGTCCACCGTGCCTTCGGACCTTTTCCGATATCGTGCAAATAAGCGGCAATCTCGGCGAGCTTCTTTTGCCTGTCTCCGAGGGCCGCATATCCCGGTAGACTGACAAGGCGCTCAACGACGTCCTTGGTATGCAAATCAACAGTCTGTTTGTGGATACCAGCATTGGCGGATGCTAAACCCACGAGTTCGGCGGTGTGCGGGACGCAACCGAAATTGGCACGAAGTCCAGCGAGCAGCGCGGTGAGGTTTTTGAAGTCTGCGGTCGCGACGTGCTTCCCACCGTTCTGAATGACGTGATTCTTGTAATGGTTATAGTGCAGGAGTATCTCGCCCGGTCCTTTAACCAGGCTCGAGCCGTCTTTTAGTTCTAGGTTTTTGTAGTAATGTCTGCGGCTTCGATCCTCGAACTCGATGGCGGGAAATGCCGAATTGCCAACGATCTGCTGAACCCGCTTTTTCACGCTATCATTCCAGACGACACAGCGCGAAGCGGCGGTAACTGGAACATAGCCGTGTACTAGAGCCTCAGCCATGCGCCGGTGGCGGTGCGCTTCATCCAGGCTCCCCCACTTCGTATAATCAATCGCGGCCCAATCGAGCTGATCGAGTTGATCGCCTGATGCGTAGAATTGTGGAGGAATCGCGGTGTTCGCCGATGCGTTTGTAAAGACGGTGTCCGGCCGATCGACGATAGAGATCGGGAACTCGAAATAAAGAATGTCGTATTGATCAACGTTCTTCGCGTTCACCACGCCGAGGAGCATCGGGCTCAAAGCACCGAAATAGAACGGCACGTAGTCATGTACGCAACCTCCAGGTCCACAAGTGACATTCATCGTGGCGCGGCGCTCCTGGATCCCCGCAGAAGCGATAGATCGGTGTCGTCTGGGAAAGGCGTGATGATTGGTCGCCAAAAAACCGGTTTGAAGAAGGCCCGGTAGATTTTCGATATGAGAAAAATGATAGATGAAGCGATGTGCGAACTGCACTGGAATTGGCATAGGTCCCCCCACATTATCGGATCGAATTAGTAACGGTATGCAACCCATAGTTGATTCCGAATGTGGCTACTCTCTTAAGCGTTTTTCAGTGCTTATGGCGAACCCATATCGGAAATACCTCTGTATCATAACGTGCATATCAATGCGAACAATCGTGCGGGGGTTGTTTTGAGGTATATGCGTCGCCAAACCGTTGGAAGGGACGTAATCTCCGTATCTGGCAATCATTATCGCCTGTTAGTTCACTGCAAACTATCCACTGACCGTTTCAGCAGAAAGCGGTGATGATCATCCAAGTAGGCTTGCGTCAAAGGGTTGTTGTTGTTTCAAGATCAGCCGATAAAGTTGTTCCGGCCGACGGAAGATATTGATGCATTGTTCAAGTGAGGGGGTATCGTGGCAGATTCCAATGGAGAAGAGCCTAAGAAATTGACATTTCAATTTCTTAGGGGGAGCGATGCTGACGCCGGTGAGCTCGAATGGCCAGCCGGCGCCGATGTCGTCAGGAAAGCGCTATCGGAATCGTTGCACGCAAAGAATGTCGCGTTCCTATTAGGCGCAGGGTGCTCATCATACTATTCCAAGGAGACTGACATCCTGGGGGACGAGGAGTGGCGGGAGGTCGGCATCCCAACCATGGCACCGCTCGCCAAGGAGTTCACAAAAGCACAAACCGTCGACGAAGCAGGGTTTCCGACCTCCGCTGAGCGGAAAGTTCTCACCGACGAGTTCGGGATCGATATTGGCGACAAAGAATATGCCCGCAACCTTGAACGGTTGATGGAATTGCTGTTCAGCCTTCGGTTCTCGCTTTCCCGAAGCATGCTTGCGAAGGCAAAAGACAATCTGAAGGTCGTAAATTCGATCATCCAGAAGGTTCAGGCTTTCCTTTGGCGAAATTGTACGAATGGGGCGTTCGCCAATGGCGACAGCACCGTCTTGGCGCTCTACGAGACGTTCTACAGAAAGCTGGTTCTGCGTGATCGCTCGCTGCCGCGCCCGTGGATTTTCACCACCAACTATGACCTTTTCAACGAGACGGCGATGGACCGGCTCGGTTTGCCTTATGCCAACGGTTTCTCCGGTGTGGTCGAGCGCCGCTTCAATCCGGCGACCTTCCGCTATGCCCTTGCCGAGCAACTCGATGTGACCAACCGGAAATGGTCGGCTGTTGATGGCTTCGTCTATCTCTGCAAAATCCATGGGTCGATTAGCTGGACGGAAGACGATCACGGCTTGTTCCCGATCCGCGAAACGGCTGTCTCGAAAGGGCAGGGACCGGGCAAGGTGATGATCTATCCCACCCCCGCGAAGCAAAATTCTAGCCTCGGATCGCCCTATGCCGACCTGTTTCGTGAGTTCCAGTCGCGGATCGTGAGGGAGCAAAGCGTTCTCTTCACCATGGGGTATGCCTTCGGCGATGAGCACATCAACAACATCATCTACCAGGCGCTGACCATACCGACGTTCCGCCTAGTAAGTTTCGTCGATCCGACGCTTGAGGGAGAGGTGGCGAAACTCCGCGCCCTAAACGATCCCCGCATCTGGATCATCGGTGGCAGCGGCCCACAGGCCGACCGCAAGGCGCATTATTTCGATACAATCATCGATGAGTTCATGCCCCAACGGCCGAGCGAGCGCATTGACGATGCAATTCGGAAAGTGCTGGAGGCGATGTCCCCGAAGAAGACTGAGGCTCCGTCCACCGATGGAGACAGCGAATGAGCCGCGACGACCGCAAACGCGCCATCGGCAAGGTGGTCTCCGTCGCAGCGGACCGCTTC
Source organism: Sinorhizobium sp. RAC02 (assembly GCF_001713395.1). Taxonomy (NCBI): domain Bacteria; kingdom Pseudomonadati; phylum Pseudomonadota; class Alphaproteobacteria; order Hyphomicrobiales; family Rhizobiaceae; genus Sinorhizobium; species Sinorhizobium sp. RAC02. Next base: position 46,118 of record NZ_CP016451.1, read on the forward strand.
GTCGTCGAGATGCACGCCGGCACGGATAATTTCACCGTCGTCGGGTTCGATGACGTTCACTATGTCGCCCGTCTGGGCTCGTTCCTGATGATTCCAGTTCAGACGGAATATGTCGTAGTTGAGGTTGTCGGCCTGCGAGAGCGGGACCTCGCCAGCGCCGGCCGAGGCGAAGGGGAGTTGGACAAGGCGGCGTCAGCGAAATATCTCGATGTCGTACCAGTGGGAATGCTGCCTCAGAATCGCGGCGATCCGTTCCGCTTCGGCGTATCCGTCTTTCCATCGCTCTACGCGGATGCGCTGTATGCTCTCGATGCGGAACTAGATCGTGTGTTCGAGACCGATAGGCCGAGCGAACCTGCGCCGGGCCTGAATGGCGCTGCACCAGTACCTGATGATGCGACGCGCTTTCGTGCCCTGTCGATCGGTCGATCGGTGGTGTTCGACGGCTACGACGTCAAAGTCCGGATCGACGATTTTTTCGGCGGACATACCGCTGTGCTTGGGAATACGGGGAGCGGCAAGTCATGCACCGTGGCCTCGGTGCTCCAGTCGTTGTTCGACAAGGCGGACGAGTTCCAAGCCCGAGGGGCGACCTTCGTGGTATTCGACGTGAACGGGGAATACGCCAATGCGCTGATGCCGCTCGCCAAAGAGAATGGCATTGGAGTCGCTCACGTTGTTCTGGATGGGACCGCGTCCGACGGAAAGTTCCGCCTTCCGCATTGGTTCCTAGAGCAATCCGAATGGGAGCTGCTGCTGCAAGCCAGCGAGCGGACCCAAATTCCGGTTCTTCGTACAGCTTTGGGTCTGACAGGGCTGTTTCGGAAGAGCACTCCGGAAGCGCTGGCGATCAAGGAGCACTTTATCGCCACCTGTGTCATTGAGTGCTTCCGGGGTGCTGATGGGGACTCGCCGGTCGCAAAGTTTCAGCGTGTCGTGTCGTTATTGCAGAAGTATCCGACGAAAGACTTGAACACTAACCTTCTGCAAAAATACGGGGCAAACTACCAGTACGGCAATTTCTCCGGCGGAAATCTGGCCCCATTTCTGGATGAGGTTCGCAAAAAGCTCCGGGAGGGTGTTGATCTACCATCCTACAATCGGTCGCCATTCACATTTGATGATCTTGAAGAGTGCCTGGATTTTGCGATCCTTTACGAAGAAGCGCATGGCAACAGGCAAATTCGTGATTACTGCTCTCAGATGTTTACCCGATTCAAGTCGCTCCGCGATAGATCCGAATATGCCTTCATGCGCTATGACATCAAGCCGGGTGAAACCATACCGACCATGGAGGCTTTCCTTGAGCAGCTCCTTGGATTGTCAAAGAATGGCAAGCATTGGCAAAAACGCCATCAGATCATTATCGTCGATATGAATGCTGTTGAGGACGAGATAGTCGAACTGGTCTCCTCGGTACTCGCGCGCATGACATTCCGCTTGCTCAGGCAAGCCGAGCCAAGAAACCGCTTTCCCGTTCACCTCTTGCTTGAGGAGGCCCATCGTTACATCTCCGAGACACCCTCAAAATATGCGATTGACGCCAGCAAGATCTACGAGCGCATCGCCAAGGAGGGGCGAAAGTACGGGCTTTTCTTGTTGGTCGCATCGCAACGACCAAGCGAACTTTCGAAAACCGTTCTCTCGCAGTGCTCGAATTTTGTAGTCCATAGAATCCAGAATCCGGATGACCTCTCCCAGATCCGGCAGATGACGCCTTTCATTTCGGAAGCGGTTCTGAAGCGTTTACCCTCTTTGCCGAAGCAGCACGCGCTCGTTTTCGGAACATCCGTGAACCTCCCGACCACTTTCAAGGTCCGAGCAGCGAAACCGCTTCCGAAAAGCGATGACGCGAAGATCAGGGAACTCTGGTTCCACGAAGAGGGACGTGCGGCTCAAATCCGGATCTCTGTGCCACCTGTCCAGAATGTCGGTCCAGGGGGCGTATTCGGCTGATGATCGATGCTTCAAATCTGGAAGGGTTAGCGGCGGCGCTAGAGGCCAGTTCAGACTATCGGGTACTACGGCGCCTTCGACCGCGAGGGCCGGTGGAGGGATACGACGCTGCGGAGACGCGCTTGGGCTTGATGGTCGACGATCAATTGCTGTCGCGACGAAAATCCAGTTTGAGCTTGTCTTGGTACACGCCAATGCGTTTTTTGGCTCGGTCGATCACGTCGCTGAAATGCAGTATTTCGAAATAGGTCTCGCCAAGCGACATACGCGTTACTGGATCCTTCAACTCGCTTGATTGAAACCAGCCCTTACCTGTCGGGAACGGCGTCCAGTTCCCGCTCAGACGCAGCGTGTTGACGCTGTCGCCGATAAGGTAGCCATAGAATTTCCTGAGTTTTCCGCCGGACTTTGCAGCAAGCAGCTGGGCATATTCCGAAAGGTCACCGATATGCTCGTCGGTGGAAACACCAGGCGCCTTGAACTCGACGATAATAGCGGAACCCTCCTTGCTGAAAACCGCGATGTCGGGACGCTTGCCACCATTGTCATTCGTGCGTTTTGCAAGAACCTTTCGGAGTGCCTCGTCGATGTCGCTTTCGAACACGTTGGTGTCATCGTTCCACTTGATGTTTGCGAGCGGCAAGTCCGAGGCGATATAGTCGTAATACTGGTACTCTTCGCTGAGCAGCCAGATATCGTGATCTGTCGTCTCGGTGCTGTCTTTGCGCATCGGGAAAAAGATGCTGTGGATGATCTGTTCGTCCTTACGTTTGACCCCATCGACGGGGGCTTGCATAGCAAGCCGCTGGCCGCAAGCGAGATCGAGAATATCGACGATTGCGGCACGGCGTACAATGAGCTGCGACAGGTTTGCCATGTCGAAGTTCTTGAGCGACGACGTATATTTCCAGGAAAGCTCATGGATTTTTTGGCGGAACTCGTCGGAGTCCGGCTCGGATGCCATGATCTCCTCCTTGAGGCTGAAGATCGCAGCGGTCTCGTCGATGACGGCCTTCTGGTATTTGGTCAACACGCGTTCGGCGACCGACTGGGCGGATTCGCCATACACGATCCTCGTCTTTGTGTCCTGTAGCATCGCTTCGCTGATGCCGAACTGGTGGGTGGCTTCCTTGAGCACCTCCTCCTTCTTCCAGTCAGAAGGAGTGACCATCTCGTCGATGACCGGGTCGAGTGCCTCGTGAATGTCTGCATAGGACAGTTTTTCCGACGAAAACATATCGCCGCTCGGAATCTCGTCGGGAATATTGTCGAAGTCGTCGCGCTGCTCGTTGACGCGGGCGTCCAGATAGTCGGCCTCGATCAGCACAATGTGATGGAAACCGGCCACCGGATTGTTTTGCTCGGTGCGCGTCCGCAGGTAGTGACTCGTGATGTCCTTCACAGGCGTGGACTTGGCACAGAAGGCGATGGCGTTGCGCGGAAGATCATACTGCTCAGCGTTGAGCTGGTAGTGGGAGAGCTGGAACGTTTGCCGTGTGTCGAGATGGTCCCCAGATGCAGGATCACGTTCTTCGACATCAACAATCCGCTCGGCAGTGACTGCGGGCAGGTCGGCGAGCCGCAGCACTTCGATTTTCTCCTGGTCGTCCTTCCAGTGCCGTGTGGTGAATCGGATTTCGAAGTTGCCAAGCTGTTCACCGAGTCCGACTAGCCGCTGTAGGAAAGCGACGAGCATCTGCTTTTTCAGCGCCGGCGCCGAGAAGAGAGTGCTCAGGGCGTCGCCGTGGGATACGCGCGGGCGAACGGTCTCTTTGAATTGCTCAAGCCGGATCAGGGTCCCAATGTCGGCTTCAGCGCCCGGCGCAGATTTGAAATCATCGGTCTCGATTTGCTTCTGCGGCTCGGAATACTGTAACTCACGCTTGAGGACCGTCTCACCGGCTCGGTAGCTACTTGTGATCCTCATGGCTGCGAAATGATGGAAGAACTGGATGCGCCCGGCACCCTTGCACTTTCCGATGCCGGAGATGGAGAGATCGTCCTTGTAGGACGTATCTTTTGTAAGAAACGCCTTGAGTTGGTCGTCGCCGAGACCGCATCCATTGTCGCCGCATGATACGTTCATCAGTTCACGGTCGTCGAGCAAGTCTGCGCGCAAGAAATCGACTCCGATCGCAATATTCATGTTCGGCGCGGATGGGTCGCTTGCTCGCCGGATTAGATACGCGTCGATCGCATTGGCGATAAGTTCTTCGAAGACCACGTATTGATTCAAGCTGAGCTTGGTATTTTTGATGCTTCCCCTGATGTCGAGCGTCATATTTTCGCGATCCAAACCTTAAGCCAAACCCACCTGCTTCTGTCCGTCCGCGGGTTGCAAGTCAAGGGAGGGTACGAGGAAGCGTGCTGCAATTCATGGGCGAGCATACAGTTGACTACGCCTGCTACGCCAGTCGAAAGGATCCGTATTGTCGAATGCCGGTTCGACGGCGGCGCAGAGCCATCTGCTCGGTGGAAGCGGAGCACGTTCTATGCCTTTCGTTACCGTCGATGATATTCGCATCGTTGGCATAGATCTAACAAGAAGTGCGAGTTGGACATACATATCAATCGCAGTGCCACCCTTCCCAATGCGTGCCGATAGTTATCGAAATTTCAGTGCCTTAGACTATCCGATGGGCGGGTCAAGGGTTCGATTCCCTTCAAGGCGAAGATTTTGATCGGGGATCATACTCGGTGCCAACTGCGGACTACGCTTAACGACGGCTTTGCGCCTCCATTTCGGTGGTACGGTCTTCTTTTGAAATTTCTGCTAGCCGCCATCCGGGGAGTCAGAAAGAATGACTGACTTGGGGTGGTTTGCGGTAAGTCTGCTTTTGAGCGATCATCAGCAGAAATCAGACGATGCATACCTGCGGAGAGCGAATGAACGTTTCAGCTCCTTATGCCGTGATCCGTCATGCCCTTGGGACGCCGTCTCGTTGAAGCATCCTCGTCGCCCATCAGAACGTCAGGCAGAGCAAATCCTGCATCGCTTTGACCTCAATCCTCCCGATGTCGATAGCTGTCTCTTGCGGCTCCACGCGGTTTTCTCCCGATACCGTCCTCAATGGGGTTGGTGCCCCCAATGTTTCACGCCCGAGGAAGAGGCACAAACGCGAAACGCGGGCGACCCGCGTCGCGCCGCGCTCGAAAGCTTCGGGCGGATCTACTTCGACCATGATTACTTTCCCATGGACGGCGCCATGCGGCTTGGGCTCTGGCGCTGGCCGAAAGAGGAACAGGATGCCCTGCGCGCCTTGTTCTGCCGCGTCGCGTTGAATTGGTTCGCTGGCGGCGATCCCGTGCCGTTTGAACGTGTGATGCGCAAGACGGGTAGGGACATGGATACCTATGTGTCCAATGTTTCGTCGAAGCGCTCCTGATGCTCAGGGTCGACCCATTTGATCTGTTTGCCTGGCTGGCACGAGCGAACACAACACGAGCGCGGGACGTTCTGGTTGGCCTCGCGACCCGAGGGCATCTCGTGGATGAAGGTGTCTACTATGTTCTGGAGGATAGAACCTACGAACCACTGCTGCGCAACGCCATTCGAGCTTTAGACCGGCTCTCGTTAAACGCTCTTCATCGGATCGCGACCGACGAGTGGCTGTTACGCCTGTGGGAATGGGCTGAACGGGAAGATCGAGTGTTGGCCCGCGATATCGAGGACACCGAACCGTTGCGAACGACACGTGCCCTTCGCTTAGTGGCAACGGAACGCCAGAGGGATCGTGCAACCGTAAAAGCCGCGCTCGCCTGAACGGCCGCACTATCCAGCCGGTGCCGCTGCCTAGACATACGCGCACGACACTTTCGAAGCGCATGATGGCTATCGCGCAGACCGATTGCCATCTGGACGGCCTGGCGGGCGCCAAGGTCATGACCGGGGTGGAAAGCTTCCATTCCGCTTTGCGTGATATTGGATCGGAAGCGGTCGGTTCGGCGGCGGACGTGTGTCCGCGTAAAGCTGGGGAGGCTGCGAATGCGGCCTCTCTTTTCCACCTTCATGGCCGCCGCGACTGCCGCCGCGGACAATTTCAATGCATGGCTTTTCGGTCCGGGCGAAGCAGACTTGCGGCCTGGTCGGCGATGATCTTGAGCGACGGCCAGCCATCGAGGTTCCGCTCGCCGATGCGCTGCTGAATAGCCGTCAGCATCCAGGCGGCCGCGAGAATGTGGTCGGTGTGCTTGTACACATTAAAGTGCTCGAAACACGCCACGATGCGCGGGCGCGCAGATCCGGGCTCAAGCGGAATCCCGGCGATGGTTGCTTGGGCCTCGGCGTAAGCGTCAGCAAGACGACGGCGGCCACCGTCACCGGCTTGCTTGATGAGACCCACGGTGAACAGCAGGGTTTCCATCAGATCGGCGGTTTCATCGTGCATCGATTTGGCTCATGCTGTGGGCCTTGAGGTTGGCGATGGATCATTTGTCAGTATGCCAGAACACGTGGAAATCCGGCACGTTTGACGAGTAATACGTGCAACCATCTACGCGGCACTTTAATACAAGGCTGCACGCGCAAAGTTCTGTCAGGCTATACGACAGCGAACGGTCCGATATCCCAAGCGCCAGCGCAAGATCCCGAAAGCTTTTTTCGCCTTTCGTGAGCCGGAGGAGGATTTCAAGCCGGTGCGGGTGGGCGAGGGCGCGTAGCAGGTTCGCCCGCTCGTCGGCCCACTGGTGATCGGCTGGTGTCAGTGCGCGCATGACTCAGCCTAAAGGGTCGGACATATAACAACGAAGCAGTTCATGGCGAGGCGGGTTGGAAGGCCGGGCGGGAAACCGTAGAGTGGGGTCATACGGTTTCCCTGGGCCAGGTGTTATCGAGGCACCCGGACGTTCAAAAGAGAACCCCGCCGAAGCGGGTTGGGAGCTAGGCCTTCCATGGGATGGACAGGTTAGCATCCGAAGGTTGAGAGTCAACGCTCATCCGGCAACGCGGCACTGTCAAAACAAAAAGGGCTTGGCTATTGTTATCAATGGAAGAGCCAGAGCCAAAATCCCGAAAATCGTCATCGTCACCAGCCGCATTCTTTGATAGCGACGCGTGCTGTCACCCGTCCAGTCGTACTTCATCACTCCCCCAGGGGCCTACCCAACACATTTGGCTTGCCGGAAACCATTCTGGAAAATCGGGACTTCAGCGGCAAGCCCTAAAATTTTATGGGTTGGCGAATAATCCGATGACTCCATCTGTGCACGATCACTGGCAAAACTGCATCTGGAGGTGTGGGCGTGTTCCGGCGTGGCATTGACCCCACCATCGGCTTCGAAGAGTAACGCCCTGTTGGCTCTGCAGATGAACAAGCTTTCAACGTGTTGACGCGCTCTGCTGGAGTCGGCCTTCCGCGCGGGAACGGGTCAAACTTTCGCGCCTAATCACATTGTATCGCGTTCGCCCGGGAAGGTACGGTGATGAAGGTGTTTTTCCTCGAAACAAAGAGAGGGTTTCACTTGGAACAGCCTCCGGCATTGAATGAAAACGCCAAGTTGGGGCGGTCTCTGTAGGCTCCAGAACCAGTCACGTTCCCGTGAGGTGACATCAAGTGCTCGATCTTGTCGCCGACGACTCCCAATCCTATCTCCTCCCCACAACCGTGAAGGAGCCACGAGATGAAGGAACTTATAGCTGAGTTTCTGCGCGACGCAGCGGTCGAAATCATCCCTCCGGAGGAGGCCGACAAAAGGGAAGGCACCCGTATCTGTCTATGCTGCCAGCGTGCGTGTGCACGGATGGATGACGACGGCTGCGGGATCTGCGATGAATGCCTGGCTGGCTGACGTCGCCGCCTTATATGTGCCTGATTATCCGCAGGTGGCTCCGACAACGCGCCTGGAGGTAGGATCGGTCTCAACGGTCACTCGGTCTCGTCTATAATCATGTGTAACGGGCTGGCCCGGGGCGATATGGCGCACAATTGTCGCTCCCGTTCGATGTTTAGCATCTTCGTCGGTCGGCTTGGAGTTCCCAATGAGTGTTCGGGCCGCCGCGGCATCGCACTGACCGCTTGGCATCCCGGGCGTGGTTACCGAGGAGCACGTCACCAAACCTGCAGCTGTGCTCAGCAATACCAAACCAAGCAGAACAACACGTGAATGCGCCACAAACGTTCTCCTTCCGACTGACAGATCCGGCAACCCTGTTGGCTGCGCCCAGTTTCCGTGGCCCGGGAAGCTATTCCAATACTTAGATTGTGCTCGATTTCGGGCTAAGGAAGCAAGACTGCTGTGGTTGCGGGCGCTTAGTTTAGCGGGGGGAAATGCCGTGGTCACCTTCATGAAAGCGTCACGTAAGAACATGACAACGACCGGTGTGACGAGGGGATAAATGGAAGGAACTGTCGTGAACCCAGCAACCGAGACAACTGCCGCGATCAATGCTGGCGGACGACAAGGGACCGCAAGCGAAGTCTTCCTCGCCTTCCTGAAACTCGGGCTCACGTCTTTTGGAGGCCCGATCGCGCACCTGGGATATTTCCGCGACGAGCTTGTCGTCCGTCGGAATTGGATCGACGAGGCCGGATATGCTGATCTCGTTGCTCTGTGTCAGTTCTTGCCGGGTCCGGCCTCCAGCCAGGTAGGGTTTGCTCTAGGACTTCTACGGGCAGGACCTCTTGGTGCGCTGGCCGCGTGGATGGCCTTCACGCTTCCCTCTGCCTTTCTGCTGGTTGCCTTTGCCATGACGGCCAGTGCGTTCAATGGGCCTCTTGGCGCAGGCTTACTCCATGGCCTCAAGATCGTCGCCGTCGCTGTCGTCGCACAGGCGTTCTGGGGTATGGCTCGTAGCCTGGCGCCGGACCGGCAACGAGCCGCCATCGCTCTGGCGGCGATGCTGACCGTGATCTTCGTTTCGAGCGCCATTGGGCAAGTCGCGGCGATTGGTCTTGGCGGCGTGCTCGGTCTGATGGTGTGCCGAAGCGGCAAAGCGGCGGGCGAAAGCGCGCTGTCGTTCAAAGTACCGCGGTGGATCGGCATAATCAGCCTCATTGCATTTTTTGCAATGCTTGTGCTTTTACCTCTTGCTGCGCCCTCGGGATTACCGGGCATCTCGCTGTTCGATGCTTTTTACCGTGCGGGCGCCCTTGTGTTCGGAGGTGGCCACGTGGTGCTGCCTTTGCTGCAGGCGGAAGTCGTCGATCCCGGCTGGGTTAGCAGCGATACCTTCCTGGCTGGCTATGGCATCACCCAGGCAATGCCGGGTCCGCTCTTCACATTTGCGGCCTATCTTGGCGCCGTTATGGGACCGGAGCCGAATGGCGCAGTCGGTGCTGCGATCGCGCTATTGGCGGTATTCCTTCCGGGTTTCTTGCTGCTGCTGGGGGCTCTCCCGTTCTGGGACGATTTCCGCCGGCGTCCGCTCGCGCAGGCGGCCATGCGCGGAGCGAATGCGGCTGTTGTCGGTATCCTGGCGGCCGCGCTCTACAGCCCGGTCTGGACGAGTGCAATCATACGGCCCTATGACTTCGCGCTGGCCGCGGTTGGCTTCCTGTTGCTCACTGTCTGGAAGGCGCCCCCCTGGATTGTTGTCATCACGATGGGCGTCGGCGGGGTAGGGCTGTTATTCGTCTAAGGGAAGGTCCGACCTGATCCTGCTGTGATGTGCTTGGAGGCCTCACCGTCTCGGTCGCCCGTTGCCGGCCAGCAAGGGATGCTCGATGGCCGTGCTGAGTGATGGCTGCACCTAGAGCCCTTGCCGAGGCCGACGGATTGGGCATCGGCAGCCTCACGAGGGCTTGAGAAGCGACTTGCGATAATCTGCGACAGGAAGGCCGCCGACGCCCCAGTCCTCCATCAAAACCTCGTCAATGACCACAAAGGTCGTGGCCGGGCTCTTGTTCAGAACACGCACAAGCAGATCGGTCACCCCGCTGATGAGTTCCGCTTTCTGCTCGGGCGTCGCACCTTCATTTGTTATCTTGATGTTCACATAGGGCATTTCGACGACCTCCCTTTATCGTTGCGGCTCAATGATGTTGAAGATCTTGGCGATGATCCGCCAAGTCCCATCGACGCGCACGAGCGTCAGGAAATCGACGAAGTCCCGGGTTCCAATCGTGCACCGCACCCGGGCGAGTGCAATGTTGTCGGTTCCAATGTCGATGGCTTCAATCTGATCGTGGCGGGCTTCGTTGCGCGAAGCGCCGGATTGCCTGGCTGCGACGATCGGAAAATACTCCGCCATCGTGCGATGAAGAAAGGGGGTCTCGTCAGGCGTCGCGTAGACGGCTGCCGGGTGAAAGACGCTTTGGAGCCGATCGACGTCGCAAAAATAGAGAGCGTCGAAATAGTTACCTAGTGTTTCGCGGATCTCTTCAAGGGGAGTGCTCATTGCGCGGCCTCCAGCTGAAGCAGGCCTTCGGCAATGAGTGCCGCGCGGACAACGGGACGCTGGGCGACGCGCGCGACATAGGCTGCAACCTTTGGCCATCGTGCGAGATCGAACCCGATAAAGCCGGTCCAGTTGAGGACGACGAACAGATAGGCATCCGCCACGGTAAAGGTTTGACCGAGAACGAACCGCCTTCCGTCTGACAACCCGCGCTCCACATCATCGATCCGGCGGGCAAGGTTGGTCTCCGCGCGGAACTGTTCCCCTTCCACGAAGGCCCGTCCGCTGAACCAGGGGCCGAACGCCTTGTGCAGTTCCGAGGACGTGAAGTTCAGCCACTCCTGCAGGCGGCTACGTTCGAGCGTCCCGGCGGACGGGGCAAGACCGGATTGCGGCCGCAGATCGGCCAGGTACTGAAGGATCGCCGGGTTTTCGGTCAGCACGATACCTGGTTCGATCTGCAGCGCCGGAACATAGCCCTTCGGGTTGATCGTGCAGTAGTCGGCCCCATTGATCGTCTTGCCCGCTTTCGTATCGACTTCGACACTTTCGAACGGCAGATCGAGTTCCATGAGCACGATGCGGATCGACAGCGAGCAGGCGCCCGGCTTGAAATAAAGTAGCATTGATAAACCTCGTTTAGGTGGTCGACGCCGCGAACCTACGGATAGGCGTTACCATTGCCAACTTGGTTTCTATCAGTTACTTCATATTCAAGTTTCCCTGCGGTAACTGGTGATTCAAATGAGCCTCAAGATCCGGAAAAACAGAAGCGCTGCGCTACCCGAGCCGTGTGTGTTGACCGAGTGCATGGCGGTGATTGCCGGCGCTTGGGCGCCAAATGTGATTTGGCATCTGCGCGCCGGGCCACGCCGCTTCAGCGAACTTCGTCTTGATATACCGCCGGTATCCGCAAAGGTGCTTTCGCAGCGTCTGAAGGAACTGGAAGCGCGCGGCGTTATAAACCGCACCATTCAACCGACCACGCCTCCATCTGTTGAGTATGAGTTGACGGCTCTCGGTGAAGAATTGGTGCCAGCCCTCAGCGCCATCGTCGAGGTGGGGCACAAACTAAAGATAGGGACAGCCGGGCTTGCAGTTCCGTAAGAGGCCGTGAACTGAGAGAACCACTGTCACCCGGTAAGCCAGGATGCTGCTTCCCTAGGGATGGCACACCGGCGTTAGAGGCTCAGCGCGTCCAAGGCGGCGGTCGAAACCTGGCGCACAAGCCCGCGCATGCCCCTGCGCGGCGAGGGCGTACGCGCGGATGTGATTTCACCATATTTACAAGGCATGGATCTTCGCAGTTTCCACAGGCCGGCCCGACTGGACGGAGATTACTCAGTCGCGGCGTCTGCATGGGGCTTTGGAAAGACCGTTCGGGCTGATTGAACCTTCCCTCTAAAATTGGGGCGGATAATGACGGTCAGTGAAAGCGCGTTCGCCGCAGGCCGTCGGCTAATTATCGGGTATGTTCAAGTCCCCAGAGCCTTTCCAGTAGTGATCGATGATGTGCCTACAGTTCCTGACGACGCGTTCGCCGATTTCGGGATCGCCGCCTTCGAGGGTATCAGGATTGCCGCCGCTCAGGCGCACGAAGGTCACCTGCTGGACGGTGAAGGTGAAGTAGTCGGAGCTCGTAGGCTCGAATTCCAGCCCGGCTTCGCGAAACTTGTCGGCCACTTCGGCGGCCGCATCCTCTATGGCTTTGAACACCTTTTCGAGCATCGTGCGCTCGGCCGCTTCTCTGATCGCGAGGGATTGCCGCTGTTCCGGTGTTGGAACGGAGCAAGTCTTGGTCATACGTGTCTCCATATCGGTCGCTCTTGGCGGCTTCGGCGTTTGCCCTACCTTCAATCTAGAAAAAGGGAGGAAGCAATGGTGGTTCAGAAATTCAGCCTGTCCGACGTCGAACTGGTCAAGTCACCAGGACAGGATGCCGATATCTATGTCGGAAATCTGGTCGACGAACAGCATGGCGGCCCGGTCACCATCGGATACGGACGCTACGCGCCCGGCCAGTCGCTCACCGAGACGATGGCCGTACACGACACGATGATCGTCCTTGAAGGTCGTCTGTCCGTTTCGACGGGCAATGGCACCGTGACGGCTGGACCGGGCGACATTGTCTATATGCCAAAGGGCGAATCCGTGACGATCACCACGGAAGGCGAGGGCGCGTTGACGGCCTACGTGACCTATCCGCATTGGGCTGAGGCGCACGAAGGATGATAGAGATGACCGCCTCACCAAAAGGCTGGGCGACATTCGCCTGGCAGTCCGACTACGGCCAATTCTACCTTGTGGACCGAGAGGACGAGGCTTTCGAGCCCCCCACGGAGATCACGCCCGAGATGGAGGCGAGATGCCTTTTCGTGATGCCATCAGGTATCACAATATATACGCAGTCCTGCCTGCAGCAGCATATCCGGATCGCTATCTACGACCACGAGCCGACGCACCCACTGACTGAGCCGATGAGCGACAAGCCTTGGACCCATACAGAGACGGTCGAGGTTCGATTTCCCTCGAAGAGCTTCGCGATCTCCAGCCCGTCGATGCCCGACCCTCTGCCGAACGGACCGATCTTCCTGGTCGACAGTGCCCTTTGCAGTCTGCGGATCAGCTGGATGGAGTTCGAAGGCGCCAGGGACGACAGCGTTCCGATCGAGCCAGATGTCATTGACATCGCGATTTGGCCGGGTCACCCGCCAGAAACCTGACGTCTCATGCAAAATTCCCTCAACAGCCTCATTTTCGCAAGGGCTACGCATGGCTCGGCGTGGCGGCTATCGAAAAGCAAAGGTAGCCGTGGCCCGAAAGCTGGCCGTGATCCTTCACGCAATGAGAAATCCGGTGAACCCTTCCGTTGGTCATCGCAAGAGCCGAGCGAACTAGCATGATTAGAATGATGTTCATGATAAGCTGAGATCAGCGAGATCGTCCGGTCAGGACGGTGGCGCAATCAAGCCCGATCCCGGAATGCGAATGCCGGCTCATGCAGGTAATCGCGAACACCACATTGGTCGACTGAGCCTATCCAACGCCACGATGACGCGACCAAGGTGTCGACCTCGAAGAGAACCATGAGCCTGACCTGTGACGACCTATGCGAGCCAGTTGACAACCGCGATTAGACGACGCGATGGGACACGATCTTCGTTTCTCCGAGTTCCCTGAGTGCAAGCAGCCAGATGGCCACGTCGTAGAAGGCGTTTGGTTCAATCGCGATATCCGCATCGAACCAGACGTCGAGGCGGGCGGCGAGCGAGAGAAAGCCTGCAGTCTCGATCCTCCTCTTCAACGGCTTGCCGATCGCCTCTCGACTGGAGCGCGCCCTGCCTCCGGCATGGATCGCGCCGGACAGCAAACGTTCAGTCTCATCCAAAATGTCAGACAGGCGGCTGACGGACGGGGGCGTTGCCGTAGCCGCGGCCTTGTCGAGGGAATCGAGGTCCGGAACGATGAAACGATCAGCCGAGAGCGACCAAGGTTCGCAGATCAAAAAGCCACCCTGCATCCGCACCGGCCCGGCGACCCGATGGATAGCGCCCCAGCGGCCATCGAGTGCCGCGGCAAGAGTTGCGGTTGCGGCCGGCGCACCAGAATCGAATTCCCGTTCGAGATAAAGCGTGCCGCCATCATCAGTAAGTTCGACGGCGCCCTCCCATGACTGGGTGCCGGCCGACCAGGTCTGGCCAAGCACCGCCTCGATCTTGAACACATGCACGTCGTCGACGCGTTTGCGCGGCCGCACCAGCGAGATCGGCCGCTCGGTGAAGTCCCCGGCGATCGTCTCGACACGTCGTGCGGCAACCGGGGGCGGGAAGGAAAAATTGCCGTCGCGCGGCATCACCTGGGTCTTTCCGCCGGCGCCGCTGCCGAGCGCCAGAAGTCCGTCGGCCCGCCGGCGTGCGACGCTGGTGAGAATTTGTCCCCGTCCAACCGCCTGGACCGGCAGTCCTTGTCCGAACTGCCGGCGCAGCACCGAGGCATGGAACTCCGTTTCATTGGGTAAAGGAGAAAAAAGCTTTTCCATCAGCATGGTGGCGCCGGTATCGCTGTCGGCCAGAAGGACCGACGCGCGGATGTCCTGCCCCTCCTGGCGCAGCCGGGCGCCGAGCGAAACCAGGCGCGACTTTGCCATCGCGGTCTCGAACGGCTCGCCCATCCCGAGCGCCATGGCGGCATCGCTCGCCCTGGTACGGGCGATCAGTTCGACCGCAAGACGAAAGGCTGCATGCTCATCATGGCGCGCGCTACGTGCCTCATAGGCTTCGATCTGCTCGGTAAGCGCTTCGATGACGAGCAGCGCCTGGGAGGCGCCCAGAAGCTCCGCCTGCCTGCGGCTTCGTTCCAGCGGTTGCGCGTGCGCCGACATTCCGGCTGTTACGCCGGCGTCGAGCAGATGCCGAAGGAGATCGACGCAGGCGGCAGTCAATGATGCCTTGTCGACAGTCTCGGTCATGCCGCCATTCCCGCCGATCGTTACGTCGGAGGCACCATCCGCTGCGCGGAAAGCGCGGATGGCCAGGGCCGTGTGAACGCAGCCGCGTCCCTGGGCGCAGTCGCAGCGCGCATAGCCAAGATCGTTCGGCACGAGAAAGCGAACGCTCGCCATCGGCAGGCGCGCCGCCGGAACCTGCCCGTAGTCGAGCCTCACCGTATGGCGGGCCGAAAGCAGTCGGGTCAGTTCCGCCTTGGCGGAGGTGCCAAGCGCAGTCTCGAAGCTGTCGAGGTCGAGAGAGGCAGGGGTCCAGCTTTTCGTTTCTTCAGATACGGCATCCGTGCTTCCGGTCCCTGCCGCCCGATAGGTGATCGCCAACAGGATGCGATGGCGACAGACCCCGGACGAGGGGCAGGTGCAGCTTGCTTCGGCAAGTTCCTTGCCCGGCGGCAGACGCGTGAACGTCGCGTCGGCAAAGCGTGCCTCGATCGTCCCATCCTCAAGCTCCCTGATCTCCGGCCCGGCGCCAGCCGCCAGCTCCCGTTGCGCACGTTTGACGATGCCGGCATTGGAAAGCTGGGTCAGCCCGTCGTCGGTGAGGGCCAGAAGGTCGGACCTTGCCATGCTACCGCCCGATCTTTGCAGCCAGCCAGCCGGCCAGCTCGCCCGGCGTCATCGCCCCCACCTCCGCACCGGCTGCCACGAGTTTGCGCGCCATATCGCGGTCATAGGCCGGCTCGGCGGTGGAATCGAGCGCGGCAAGGCCGAGCACCAGCGTTCGTTGGGCGGTCAGTTCCGTGACGCGCTGGATCAGCATCGCCGGGCTCGCACCCTCGTAGAAATCCGAAATCAGCACGACGATCGCCTGTTCCGGCTGGCTGATCAGCTCGGCGGCATAACCGACCGCTTTTTGAATATCGGTCCCCCCGCCAAGCTGAACCTTCATGAGAAGTTCGCAGGGGTCGTCGACGTCATGGGTGAGATCGACGACATTGGTGTCGAAAGCGACCAGATGGGTCTTCACGCCCGGAAGCGCCCAGAGGCATGCGGCCGTGACCGCGGAATGAATGACCGAATCCAGCATTGAACCGCTCTGATCGACCAGAAGGATGATCTGCCACTGTTTCATGTGTCGCTGGTTGCGGGCGAAGAAGTGCAGCTTCTCGACGGTCAGGCGCCGAGTTTGCGGATCGTAGTGCTTCAGATTGTCCTTTACCACCCGGCGGAAATCGAGATCGCTGGCGATCTTGAAACGGCTGTGGCGCCGCCGGTCGACGACACCGGAAAAGGCCAGTGCCATTTCGCGCGACAGCCTCTCCATCAACTTTCGAACCACCTCCTGCACCAGCTTGCGCGCCATCACCAGAATGTCCGGCGACATCAGATGCTTGGTGCGCAGTACCGCCTTCAGCAGCGTCTCGTTCGGCTCGGCGCGCGAAAGTACGTCGGGATTGGTGATGATGTCGTCGATCGCATACTGCTCGATCGCGTCACGTTCAATCCGTTCGATGGTTTCCTTGGGGAAGAGCCGATGGATGTCGTTGATCCATTGCGGCGTCGTCAGGGCGGAATCGCCGCGCCCGCCCTGACGGCTGATATTGCGGGAACCGTCCTCGTCGTCGCGCCCGTAGAGCCAGTCAAGCGCCGCATCCATGGCGATGGCATCGGCCGATAGGGCGCATCCCGCCGACCGGCAGGCGCCGTCCGAAGCCTCGCCGAGGATGAGACGCCAGCGCGTCAGCGGATCGAGACCGGTCACCTGGCTCATTTGACGGCGGTCTCGGCCAGAAGCGCCAGGCCGCGCAGCATTTCGCTGGCCGTCACCGGATCGAGCTGGCCGAATTTCGGCCCCTCGCTCTGATTGCGGCCATAGGGTGGTTCGAACGTCAGCTTGCCGAGCGTCTGCTGCTTGTCCTCCCAATCGCCGCCGCCGGTGAAAATGCCTTCCCCGAAGTAGAACATGGCGTCTTTGGTCGAGCCGTCGAGGAAGCGGACGGGCCGCTCCAGCCACCAGATGCAGCCGCCGTCCTGGGGAGAGCCGAGCGCCCAGCCCCGCGAGGCCATGCCGCGCAGGCGGGGCGTTTCCACCTTCAGGCCATCGAAGCGCCCGATCTCGTTGGTGTTTTTCTCCGCCTCCGTCAGTTCGTAAATCTCGCGGCCGAGCTGTGGGAAGGGCTGCGAGATTTCGTAGTCACCGAACAGCGCGCCCCAGGCATCGAGCCCCCCGGCCGGCAGATGCAGCGGATGGATGAGGCCGATCACGCCGCTCGCCTCGGCGGAAAAGTCGAGGTCCAGCGTGTCGTCCTGTGCATCGGTGACCGAAAGATCATCCGACACCCGGAAAATGGTGCTTGGGGCCGTGCGGGGATCGAGATCGGCATAGACGCCCCAGACGAGACGCTGGGTGAGATGGCGGATCAACGGATGGCTGGCGAAGAAGACCCAGAACACCTGCGGCGTCACCCGGCGCGAATGCGAGAGCATGTTCTCCAGCCGGCTGATCTGGATGCTGGCGACGGCGCGTGCGTCCTTCTTCAGGGCCGACCAGCGCTTTGTCGCCTCGCCGGCCAGTTCCTGATCGTCGGACTTGTTCGGTTTCGGCAGATCCTTCAACCGCTTGCCGGTCTCGTCCTTGGCCCAGGGCTTCAGGAATTCGTCGAAGCCGACGCGGAATCGCCGTTCGCCGAACACCAGGTCCATTCCGCCGCGGTCATCGAGATCGAGATCCGGTGCTAGGCGGTCGGCCAGCTCTTCCGGGGTCAGTTCACGCGCCTCGGCCAGCTGCGCGATCTTTTCGCGCGCTTTTTCCTGAAGGCCCTTGAACTTCAGCTTTTCGGCAATACCGTTCAGGTTCATCAGCGCCACGTCCGTGCCGATGTCGGCCAGCACATCGAGACCGGTGACGGCGCGGGCATGGGCCGCTTCGCCCGGCCACTTGCGGATCAGGCGGGTGAGCTTGCGGGCGCATTCATCGTCGCCCAGCCAGCCGAGCCCGCGCAGCGCCCAGCCGTCCTTGGAGGGTGCGCCTTCCGCCAGCCATGCGGCGAACACGTCCCAGGCCAATGCGGCCAAGCTCTCGGCGGTGGTGGCTTCCTTGACGATGTCGATGCCGGCATAGATGCTCTCGGGTGTGCTGAATGACAGCATTTCGGCAATCGCCACCATGGCTTCGTCGGAAAGTGCGCCGCCCTGCTTCAGCACCGGCCGCGTCAGCGAGGCGGGCTTGAACCAGCCCGGCACTTTGGCGATGCGCGCCGGATAACGCTGCAGCGGATCGCGGTCGAGCACTTCCGCCACCGCGTCCGGCGCCTTGGGATCTTGACTTGCATAGGAGCGAGCGACCGCCTCGATCATCGCGCGGCCGTCCTCCCGGTCTTTCGCGAGCCAGCGCAGGGCATGTTCGGCGGCGTCGCGGGCCGGTCCCATGGCCCCCGTTGCTTCCGGAACGAGCCGGGTGACGGCGGTTTCGCGGTGACGGCGCAGCCACTGCATAGCGGGAAGGCGCGCCTTCTTGAGCTTCAGCAGTGCGCGGGCCGCGTGCGGCGCGATCTCGCCGGCATCGACATCCCTGGCTCGATCGAGCATGCCAGTCGGATCGCCCTCGATCTGTTTCAGGAGGCCCGGCAGGCCGCGTTCGCCGAAGCGGGCCATCATGCGCGGATAGACATCGTCGGTGAAATAGCCGGTGGCCACGCCGGGGCAACTCCAAAGCACCAACGCCAGTGAATCCGGCTGGCGGTCGATGCCGGCGAAGAGCTTGTTCCAGCCGCTCGAACTGATGGCATAGGAACGAGCCCGATAGATCTGCATGACGCGCTCGTACACAAAGCCGAGCACATTTTCCTGCTCGTCGCCGCGCTGGGGCAAGGGGCGGGAACGAGCCGGCACGCCATACCAATCGGGCAGGGGCGTGGCTTCGAATTCGGCGATCAGTGCGACCAGTTCATCAACGTCGGTTACGACCTTGGCTTGGGAAATCCGCCAACGGTTTTCCTCCCCCGGCGGTTCGTCGGGTTCGTAGCGGAACGGGGTAGCAAGCGGCTTGAGGGCAAGAACGACATCCTCGGTCTTTTTCGCCTTCTTGCGCCATGGCGGGTCGGTCAGTACTGGCGGAACGGCATCACTGGCAGCGATGGGGACATTTTGCGTTTCCAGCAAACGATCAAGATTGGCAAGAGCCTTGGCATTGCCGTGAAGCCATCGTCTCAGCGTCTCCTCGGGATATCGCTTTGTCATATCCATGACGCGGGCGCGGATAACCGGCTCGTTGCGACCGGCGGCCTGCGCGGAGACAAATTGTTGGAACATGTTGTCTGGACTTTCTTCGGTCGCCTCATCGAGCGCCGCCCGGATCCATTTTTCGTGCAGGAAGGGTATCAGCAGGCCAAGCGCTGAATTGTCGCCCGTGGCCAGCATGATGCGCGCCATCGCCCTGCGCTGGTCGTCATTGGCGTAGTGCAACAGCCATTCGAGCGTAGGCAGGGATGTCTCGCCGTGGTGACGGGCGGAAGCGACCACCGTCGCGGCTATGTCCTGAAGCGAAACGTCGAAATACGTGAAATACATGAAATAGGTGCGCTTTGTGCGCCAGCGGGCGACGGCGGACGGCGGCGCCTCGGCAATCAGGGGCACCATTTCCAGGATGGCGCCGACATCCTCGCCGGCAGATGCCGCAGCATTCAGCACGGCAAGCGGTTTCAGGTCGTGCTCGCCTGTACGGTCGTCGCCGAGGACGAAGGCGAAGTAGGCGCGGCGTTTATGATCCACCTGATCGTCGCAAGCCAGACTGAAGACATCGACAGCCTGTTGGTATTCTTCGTCCGATACTTTGACCAGAACGTTGCGCAGAGCGAGTGCGAGCGGTGAACTCCAGGCAGAATGTTCGTAGCCGTATCGCGGCCGGTTCGCCGTGCCGAGGAGCGGCAAAGCTGCTTGCGCCAACGCCGCCGCACCCGCTGTTTGCGCCAGCCAATGAAAGAAATAGGACAGGCAGAGCAGGCTGGCCGTACGGCGGTCTTCGTCGGAGCCGTCCATCGATACGGTCAAGCGTTGCGTCGCGGCCTCGATCTTGACGATCCAGTTGCGGGCCTCCTCCATGTCGATCGATGGGTCGCTTTTGCCGGCGAGCTTCGATTTCAGCCACCCGACCGCGCCCCCGCCGGGCATCTTCGGCCCCTCGCTTCCAAGCCGCTCCTGCAACCAGTCTACCGCTTCCTTTCCTTCCTCGACGGCCTTGGGAAGAAGCATCTGCAGCGTGCCGGCGAGCGCCTGCCAGGCCGCGGCGGCCTCATAGAGTACGCCATCCGGGTAGGTGCGCGTTGCCAGGGGCTTGCCAAGCAGCTTTCCCAGCTCGTTGGAAGGTTCGATAGCGACAGGCCCCTGCGCCGGCTCGGAATCCGGCGCGGCAGTCAGCGTTGGCGCAACGGTATCTTTCTCCAGGGTTGCGGCAAGCGGTTCGGCCGGGGTCGGCGCGGCAGCCTGCTGCACCGGTTGCCTGGTCTCCTCCTTTTTTGTCGCAGGCTCGGGCGTGGCGGATGGCGCGCCGGCGGGCACATAGCCCTTTCCGGTCTTCTCCTTGACCAGCCTGTTCTTCTCCTTAGTCGCGGCGTCGGCGCTGTCGAATTGCTTTTCCTTGGTCTGACCCTGGGTGCCGATACGTCCGTATGTGACCGTCAGGGTCGTTCCATCGACCGAGGCCTCCCAGAATTTCGATGACGTGCCTTCGATAAGTTCGTAGCGTTCCATCTCTATCTCCTCATCTTTGGATCAGACAGACCCTAATCAAATCAATCCGTCACGGGAAAGCCGTTGCGCCACTGTTGCTTCCAGCGCCATGGCTGCAGCCTGGTCGGCGATGTCGGTACGCTGCCGCATCCATTGCAGCGCTTCGATCTGCGCTTGCGCGTCGCCGCGCCCCAGCGCCCGTAAGAGGATATGGGCTAATCTTTCCCGCTCGCGCGGGGGGAAAAAGGCAAAGGCCCGCCGCAACGCTGGCAGCGCCACCAGAAACTCTTCGTCGCTCCAGGCATCGACCACTTGCCCCACGGCATCGGTGACCGGCAGGTCGACGGCAATTTCCTCGCGCGACAGCGCAAAAAGTCCGGCCAGGAAATCGCCGAGCTGGCTCGGCCGGCTGAAATGGTCCACGCGGGAGACGATGCCGCATCCATCGTTGCGGCCGCAGGCGATCAGCGTGCCGAGCGCTGCACCGGCAAGGGCCGGTACGGTATCGCGATCGTTCAAGCATCTGCTGAGCGCCACCACCAGCGCCGCACGGTCGATGTCGAGATCCGGGCAATCGCGGATCATGTCACGGCAGGCGGCGAGCGCATTGATGGTGCGTCGACCCTCGTCCTCGTTTCGTATGGATTCGATCAGCCACAGAACCCGTGCGAAGATGCGTTCGCACAACTGGCCGAGGCCCTGGCGCGCCTGTTCGCCGAAAATGTGGCCGAAGCGATGAAGCCGCACCGCCTGCAGTCCGGCGCTGCCGATCTCGCCGATCTCATGCGAGCGGGCAACGCCGGCGGCGATTTGTCGGGCCAGATCGCTTTCGAGACCGAGCAGTCCGGCAAACAGCGCATCGGAAAGGCACACGGACAGGATATTCAAATCGTCGCCGGCGCGCGCCACACGATCGGCCAACAGCCCGGCGGCCGCCATCGGCAAGGTACCGCCCCAGCGGGACGCCTCGATCAGCACCCCTTCGGCATCGCGGTGGCGGATCAACCGGAAGATATCGCGCGGCGCCCTGGTTTCCGCCGTTAGGGAACCTGCCAGACGCTCCAGCCCGGGCAGGCGCAACAGCCGCAACGCATGAAGCATCTGGCTCCGCATGCGATCGCGTGGCTCGTTCCAGTCCAGTTCCAGCCGCTTGGCGACGGGGCCGGGCGTCATATCCGCCTCGAACAAGCGGGTATCGACATCATCGAGGAGTGGCGGTCGGCGCGTGCCGGGCGCAATCTTTCCGCGACGGTTTCCTGTCATCGCCTTCAGCATGGCGACAAGAGCCGGGTGCGTGCCAGGCTTCACGGAGCCGGCCTGCGCCCAGGCGGCCGGGGCTTCCAGCTCGTCCTTGACCAGTGTCGCAAGCGCTGCATCGAGAAGGTCGGCTCTGAGGATCGCAACATGGCCCCGAGCCCGCGCCAGCGCCAATGCATGGGTCTGCCAGGCGATGCGGTCGGCGGTGGACACCACTTGGCCCGCGTCGCGCAACCCTTGCGAAATTGCATTGGCGGCCCAGTCGGCGGCAGGAGCAAGCCCGCGTTCGCGCACCTGTTCATAATAGGCGGGCGAGGGCATTCCCGAGGCATAACCGGTGAAGCGATCGAGCCTTTGGTAGTCGTAGGGCAACACATAGCTGCCGACGCGCTCGTCCTCCCCCGGGATCGGCATCGCCGGTTTGTTGCCATCCATTTCCTGTGACATTCGGCGGATCGCTTGCGCATGCCAGCCGCCGCAGACCAGTACAACATCGGCGCTTTCGGTTTGATCGAGCGCCCAGGCCGCATGGGCCGCCATGAAGCGTTCGCGGGCGAGTTCAGCCGGGTCTTCTGCGCCTTCCGGGCGCAAGAGGTCGAAATAGCGATCGAGCCGCGCGCCAAGTTCGGCCTTCGGTGCCTGTTCTGCCAGAGCATCCCAGACGGCATCGAGCCCGTCTTCTCCCAGCGCCTTGCCGAGCGCCGCTTCCGCCGCATTGGCCCGCACCGTGTGCGGATCGGCATAGCGGTTGGCGCGGTCGCCGAAATCCGGATGCCAGGCGGGCAGGTCGCAGAACATCGGGGTTGCGCCGACCTTCCACGCGGCCTGTAACGCTTCCCACTCCGGGGAATAGCTGCAAAACGGCGAATAGGACGCGAACGTGCGCTCCGCCTTGGCGTGATAGCTGAAGATCGCCAGCGGCAGTATGTGCGGCAACCGCAGATCATCAATATGCGGATTAAAATCCGCGGGTCCTTCGATCAGCACGAAGGAGGGCCGCAATGTCTCGATCGTCTCCGCGACCATCCGGGCGCAGGCCGGCGAATGGTGGCGCACACCGAGAACGGTCAGTCTTTCGGTTTTGTCCCGCGCCTGCGCTGGCTTAGGACGTGAGAAGATGCCGAGCCTCATAGAGCGCCTTCCATGCTGCACCGGGCCGCTTCGACGCCTTCTGCTCCAGATAGCGTGCGAGCTTCTTCAAGTCTTCCGCATTGTCCTTGGCGGCGGTGCCAGCAAGGCACTCGACGATATCCTCGGGGCGTCCGCCGTCGCCGCGCAGATAATGGCCGCGAACGCCGATCGCGTGGGCGACGCTGACGGCTTCGGCCGTGCTCATGACCGAGCTCAGTTTTTCCATGCTGCCTTCGCTCGAAAGTCCCTCGCGCAATTCGCGGAAGCAGGTGACGAGGACCTCCAGTACCTCGTCGCTCGGCATTACCGGTACGCCGGAACGCGCCAGGAGCTTGGCGGCCTCGCGCTTGACGAGATCGAGTTCCTCGTCGGCATTGCGGATCGGGAAAACGGTCTCGAAATTGAACCGACGTTTCAGCGCCGCCGACATATCGTTGACGCCGCGATCGCGCGTGTTGGCGGTGGCAATGATGTTGAAGCCTTCCCGGGCAAAAACCATGCCGTCGTCTCCAGAGAGTTCCGGCACCGCCAGCACCCGGTCGGACAGCACGGAGAGCAGGCTATCCTGCACTTCAAGCGGGCAGCGGGTGATTTCTTCAAAGCGCACGATACGTCCGCTCGACATGCCCTGATGAAGCGGCGCGGGAACGAGCGCGCGGCGCGTTGGACCTTCGCTGACCAGAAGCGCGTAATTCCAGCCATATTTGATCTGGTCTTCGGTCAGCGATGCGCCGCCTTGGATGGTGAGTTTGGAATCCCCGCTGATTGCAGCGGCGAGCAGTTCGGAAAGAAAACTTTTTGCCGTACCGGGTTCCCCGATTAAGAGCAGGGCGCGCGAGGTGGCAAGGGTCACCATCGCACGTTCGACCAGCGAGGGAGAAGCGACCAGCTTGGCGGCCGCGCCCTTACCGCCAAGGATAAAGGATTTGACCGCCGTCAAAGACAGGAGCCAGCCGGGCGGTCGTGGGTCGCGGTCAGCACGTCTCAACGCTTCGAGTTCGTCAGCATAGGCAATTTCGGCTGGTGGGCGCTGGATGGTGGCAGGATCGTTTTTTTCGGTCATGAGGGCCTGTTGGTCGCATCTTAGAAACACAAATCTAGGACACTGCGCCGCTAAAGCCATAGGCGGCGCCTGCGACCATTGCGCGGTTTCTCTTCCGCAAGGCTGGCATCCCAAGATGACGTTGTTGTGTCGACGCGGAGGGGATAGGTCGATGCCCTGAACATGCGGGTGTCAATTCCAGATTTACCAGAGGTTGTGGGCCACCATGAATTCATAAATGGGCATTGAGTCTCTCAAGGAAAGAGCGCTACGCTGAGTAGCTTGCGGCAGAACGGCCTGGCTCTTCGCCGGTTCCGACCGCGGCGCCGACCGGGCGTCCGCCATGCGCTCCCTTATCATGACCGCACGGCTGAATGACATGGATCCCAAGGCCTGGCTCGCCGATGTCCTTGCCCGCATCGGGGACCTGCCTACGTCTCGCCTCCCGGAACTGCTCCCATGGGAATGGAAGCGCCACTGTCAGGCCGAAAACTCGTCTCATCAGCACGCTGCCTGAAGCCACATCCCTGCATCATAGCTCAGGCGAACATCGCGCGGGGCGTTCTCTGCCCGCGTGGCTGCTCGGATGCTTACGGTTATCAGCGCTATTTGGCACCCCGATCACGAGGACGGATCAAGCCGCTTCCACCACATCATCCGTGATCGTGTCGAGTTCATTAATGCGCAAGATGCACTCGATTTGGACGAACAGGCGATGAACGAGGCGGAAGTTGCCGCTGGTGATCTGGACGACCATGGCAGCCCTTGGCGCCTGTAAAGTCAACTCATCGAGGTTGAGTCCAAGCTGCCGCCAGCGTCGGGTTTGAACAATCCGAAGGCACGCAACACATTTTGCGACTGAAACTCGTGACGTAACAAGTTTTAGGATTCCTGCGGCGTTGCGGACGCCACCTTGGATCGCAGAAACTCCCGATCGGTTGGCGATATGGTTTGAACGGGCAGCGTCATGAACTGGCTTGGGGCAGTAAATATCATCCAGTAACCCGGTTTCTCCCAAATCTCGGTGACGCCGGACCACGGAATTTTCGCTGATCCCAATTCGGAGACAATCTCTAATCCTTCACCGAGAAACGTGAACTCGGCCTGATGGCTGGACATTCTGCGGAATTTTCCGACTGTGTTGCGATAATGTGCAATCCACACCGTGATAATCAGGCAAGGGGGAAGAAGAACTACGACGCTGATGACACCAATAAGCCATCCTTGTTCACCTCGCCAAAGCAACCAAATGAGGAAGGCAATCAACACGGCTTCTGCTGCCCACAATGCTTTCTGGCCAGTCATACCCCGCCGCCAAACGAAAGTCCTGACAGCACCGCGTACCATTTGTTCAGTGTAAGTGATTTTAGCAGTTCTTTTGTACACTAATCCCCGCTGTGCTCCGCCTTGTCGCAAAAATCCCGAGTCTTGGATCTGAGAGTACGCCGACTTTTGCGACGCATCAAATGTCAGGCAGATCGTCTACCCAGGGCGCTTCCTGAACTGGGCAGTGCATGGTAGTGCAAGCTCATAGGTGGAGAATGACATGAATTGGATCATCAGACCTTTTGAAGGTGCTTTCCCACTACGATTTGGGATGAGTTCCGAAGAAGCAGAAAATAAGATTGGCCCAAACGAACATTTTATCATCAGACCGAGTGGCAATCGTCAAGAATACAGGGGAGATAGATTTCCCGTTCTCACCTTTGATCCTGAAAATCAGCTGAAGGAGCTCATTTTCAGCAGCCATTGCGACCCCCTAATGCTGGATGACGTGTCACTATTCGCCATGAATCCGGAACGCATCCTGAAAAGAATAAATGAAATCGGAAAAGAGCTATTTAAAGACGATTACTCTGTTTACGCTCCTCAGATCGGTCTTGCCTTGGTGGGATTTGAGGGCAAGGACGGCGATGAGAAATCGGTTACGCTTTTCAAAAGGGGAGCTTTGGACAGCAGAATTCCCGATGCTACGCCATGGAGCTGGATACAATGGAACGCCGCTGAATAAGGCCAGCTTTGGGGACGCGGTCTCCATATCGCGCTTCCACTCCTTCCTGAGTAACCATTTTAAGGCTGCGGGCACGCCAGCGAATCTAAAGCTCGTTATCGTCAAAGGGCGATCCACCATTGCGTGAACTCCACCGCGTCAACGCCGTGGGGTACTCAGTGCGCCCACGACAACGCAGTGGATTTCACCGCAAAAGTCCATATCCTGCGACGGTGCAAAACTCGGTCGCAATCAAGCTTTAATCGGGATTTTGCGACATAGGACGTGAAGGACCGGAAATGAGACAAGCTGGGATGACAGCGGACGAATATAAGACTGCGCTTCAAAGCATCCTGTCGGCTCACGTCCAGCCAGCCCTGGCACGTCTCGCCATCATAAAGCAGTCCCTTCCGCAGAAAGCGCGACAGGTCATGGTGGGAGTTCATCCGGGACAAAGCGAGGAAGGTTTCTTCGATATTGTCGTCCACCTGGATGGGCCGGACCTTTATGTTCTTCAAAAGGCGATAGCGCCATACCGGTTCTTATTTGAAGTTAAGTACATCGACGGTCAAATGCAGCCCGATGTTCCCATGTTCGATCCGAATGAAGCCGCCTTCTCCGTAAACGATGCCATCGTGGATACCTGCACGGAGTGGGTTGAATGTCTTTGGCAACAGCTCGGCGGTGTCGGTCTTCCGGCCCTTGTTTTTGGAGAGGACGGTTATGGAACTGTGGGTAGTAAACCATTGCTCCCCTGAGACCCTGATGAAGCGGGTCTCGCAGCGCCGCAAAGGTCTGGGTGATATATCGAGCAAGATCCGGAATTTTCGCGATAAAAGCACGCGAGACAGGTTCATGCGTCTATTCAGTATAATTGTCGCTATCCTGGCCATTTTCTCTTTTCCAGCAGGAGCGAGCGCTCAAGCATCTCGGCAAAGCTTCACCGTGTCCACTCACAGCGGCGGGGTTCTGGTCGAGAGCTTCGGAAGTTGCGCGAACGCAATCTGCCCGGCCGTTCTGATCTTGAGCGGCAGCAGGGGCTTTGAAGCACCCGTTTATGACGAGATCGGCCAGACGTTCCGGGCGGCGGGCTTGAATGCCTATCTCGTTCATGTCCTGTCGGCGACCGACCTCGACGCCATCGCGAAAGCGGGCAGCGCGCGAGCGCGCATCGCCTATTATGCGCAGCGTTTGCCGGGCTGGATTTCCGCCGTTCAAGGTGTGGCCGCCCATTTTGACGAGCAATCGCGCCACGGCGGCAAGATCGGCGTTCTTGGAATCTCCCTCGGCGCGCAAATCGCCTCTGCGGCTTCGACCGGGCGAAGCGACATTGACGCCCTGGTGCTGGTCGATGGAGGTTTCCCGAACGGCTATTCGCAGCCTGTTCGCTCATTGCCGCCCCTGCATTTAATTTGGGGCAGCGCCGATCAGACTTTCCCCCTGTCGATTGGCCGGGAGTTTCAAAGGATGGCGCAGCAGCTTGGCGGAGCTGTTACCCTTGATGCTTACGAGGGTGGCGAGCACGACTTTTTCTTGAGATCTGGAACCCGGAACGCTGGTGCAGCTCACCGGAGCGCCGCCGATTTTCTGGCATCGTATTTGTTGCGATAATCCGGAATTTTTCTATGTTGCAAAAGTCGGGTTAACAGGTTGAGCTAAGCTCGGGATTTCTGCGACGGTCTATCTCAAACCCTTTGCGTCGGCGAGATCACTAAGACCAGTTGGAGAAGAAAGATCATGACCGAGGAATCTCGAGGTTCAGTATGGACAGGCCTATATCGAACTGGATGGCTCATTTGAGGGAGCGATGGACGATTGCTTCGTCGGCCAGAGCAATGGCCTGTGCGGGGCACAGACGCCAGCAATATTGTTTCTGATGACCGGCCTGCACACCGGCATTATTGGCATCACCATACGTCTGTTCGATGCCGATCCCGGTATCGATGAAAGCTGGGAGGAGATTGTGGAGGTCTCTTTTCAAGCACCCAAAGGGGAAATTACTTTGATGGAATGGGCGGCCGATCAAGGCGTGGGCATGGCCGTGCCAGCCGGGTCCTATCGGGCGCGGTACCAAGGCAGGGCGATGCAGACCGCCAATGAACTGGACACCAATGTCAATGACACCCCCGTTGATACCTATCGGCTGGACTTGTGGACCGCCCCGCTTGCCCCTGATCGTATCGTGAAGCAAACTTCAGCCGTCGCAGCTTACTGGCATGACTGGGCAAGTAAGCTCGTGGCTGCCGGATAACTTCCGGCGGCCTCCCATGTCGCGGAAATCCTAAAGCCTGTTACGTGACAGGAGTTAGTTGCTAAAGTCGTCGCAGGATTCGAGGTTCTTTTGAATGGGCAGCACGTATTGAGCAAGTTTGCATGGTCTGAACGGGCGAAAGACGCCGAGGAAGCACGAAGAGCTGTCAATACTTCTCCGCCAGCGCCCGAATTGGTCGAACGCTTTTACAATGCCATCAAAGCGGCTTACCCGCCAGGCTTCGGGGAGCATTATGATCGGCTGAAAAACGGCGACGCGCGCGGTGTGGAGATGGCCATCGAATTCCTCGAAGCCGACCCGTGGTTCTTTCGATCCGGCTATATCAAGGCGAACCTCGCAAGATTTCTAAAACACGTTACCTTATCGAACCAGCAGGTTCGCCGATTGGAGAAGGTCTTACTCAAAATCGTTGACGAAAGAAATACGCAAGAATTTCGCAATTATTGCCGTCTCGCCCGCATTGTTGCCACCCCAACGTTGATAGAAGCCCTGAAAAAACGCCTGACAGATGACAATATCCATCACCGGCTCAGAGCAACGTGGATGCTTTTCGCCATCGAACAAGATAACATTTCGCGAAACCCCTGACTTTTGATGCCAACCAATGGCGAGGATGGGTGATAGCGGCTCGTCTGCTTTTGGCTAGTTTGCCGGTCGGTATAGCCGCCGCGAGCTATGAGTGTGCGGATGCGAAGTGGAGGGTTTTCATGAGGGCTGTTGCCATCAGCGTCGCCATAATCCTGCTGATTGGGAGCGGTCTGGGTGCGACGGCTGAAAGGGAGCCGCTTATCGACTTCATTGTTGCGCAGGGGTGCGCAGTCGGTCCCGCGACCCGCGTACTCGCGAATGATGCGGGATACGGGGATGATGAGATTGATGCTCTCATCGCCCAGGCGGACGCCCTGGTGGGAACCATCCGCACAGGGGACTGGATCGTCCTGCCCTCCAGCGTCTGCCGTATCCGGCCGCCCCAGGTGCGCAGCGAAATCCGGATTGACGACACGGACGTGGAGGCACTGACCTCGCCAATCGATGCTTACGCCGAGTTCGGCGATCGCGGCTGCTTTCTCGACGGATCCGGGCTCATGGAGCGCACCCAGAAGACGAGGGGTTGGAATTTGGAGCGGGCGCACCTGGAATACGTTCGCTTCCTTGCCGAAAACCTGCGTACCGGCGACCTGGCATTCTACAAGAACGACCCACTAAGCACGCCGGCTGGCTTTCAGATCCTGACGGGCCCTTGTGCGGACGTGCCGGAGATCGACGCGATCCGGCACTCGCAAGCCCTGCGTGACCGGGAGTTCGACACACTGATCCGGGCGGACGCTCCCAACGTCGTTTGCGGACGGGACAGCAGCCCGAGCTACCTCTTCCCGGAAATTGTTCAAGAGCGAACCGGAGGCGAAAACACCAATGCCTGGTTGTCGGCTGAGGTGAGGTTCATCGCAATTGGCGCCGGTTGGTATATTGGAAGCGGTGCCACGCAGAAGGGGATACCGCGCCCGCCTCTCTGCCATTTCGAGTAATGTCTGCTTCTCCGAACGGAACCAGAGGCTTTGAATCGCCGTCATGGGTCGCGTCGGTGGATCGGAAACTTCGCAACCGATTTTTTGCGACAGAACGTCCCCTGAACTTTCAGCATCGCCGCGGCCACCCGTCAAGCATTTGAGGCGTCGCAATGCTCCACCGCGTAAGCCTGATCTTGTCGAGCGATCTTCCAATTCCACGCCGCCACATTTATATAGTGATCATATTACGCAAAGCCGTAAATAAGGGAACGTGCATGAGCAACTCGACTGCCAACCCCTATCAAAAGGCTTTCATAGGCGCGGCAGCTATTGCGTTTCTTTACACACTCTTGCTGGCGTTTGCCGCGACGCGCAGGGTCGAGAACGAGTTTGAAGCAGACAATTGGGGCTACGTGCTTGGGCTGTTTGTTTTCACAACACTGATCGGAACGCTGGCCGCAGGCTACTGGGCGCAAAAGTCATCAAAAGATCTGTCGTTCGTGCGTGTGGCGCTGCGGGGAGCCGCCATCGCGTTCTGCCTGCTACTTCTGCAAGGGATCGGCAAATTTGCCGAGCAGCGGGAGATGTTGGTGGCGAGGACCGAGGCAATCGCCCAATGGAAGCTCAAGCCGATGCCGGTGCAAGCAGCCTGGCCTGAAGGCTGGCGCGTGCAACCGGTTTCGTTCAACGATCAACTGTCGGGCTTTATGCAGGTAGCTGAAAGAGAAACTGCTAATACGGTTAGCTTCGCGTCGCTTGCCTGTGCGTATCGTTCGACACTCTCGGCCAACCGGCGATTTGACGAAGTGCTTAAAGGCACCGCGGATGGTTTCTTTGCCAAATTCAAGGCACAGGGCATTGAACTTGTCTCCGGCGTGACAGGCGACGGGGCGATAGGTCCGTATGCAGGGCGGCGGCTGGAATTCGACAACAAGGGCGGCGCGGTCGCCCTCCACGGAGAGATTGTGACCGCGGACGCGCCGGCCTGCCGCCTGCTCATAATCGTCTACCACGCGGGGGAACCATACGACGCGATGAAGGGGGTCATGGACAGATTCAAGGCGTCAGTCAAATAGCTCGCTTATCGGCTTTATCATAAGCGCTAATTTCCCAGCACCTTTTCGCGTCGAGGTCTCTGCCGAATGAAGTGTCCACTTAAAATAGGTGGACATCAATAGACGAAGAGCAGGACTGCGTGCGCGGTTGGTGGGACGTGACGGGCGACGCCGCTGTGATCCACATTGCTGATAGCGGCTGTCCCACTCGGATTTTTGTACGCGTCCAGTGGAGGCGAAAAGCTATATCCCAACATGCCCACAGCAGCGCAGCGCTGCTGGCCGAACGCGCCGCGTGGCTGTCAAAGCGTGGGCCAACGAGAACGCCGACAATATCAGCAAGCGGGCGGCGATCGGCCATGGCTGCGAACGTGCGTGTTTTCAAATCCTCGGCTACCGGACCAGCTATTCCACACAATCTGGCAAGTCATCGTGATCTGAATATGACCCGAGACGGGGTGACCGACCGTCTCCGTGCCGCGGCCCCCGATTCTTGCTTCAAATCGAAGACAAACGGGTTGTGTATTCCGGGTTCGAAGCCGCGTAGACCACGTCAATCAGGCTGGCGTCAGCATAGGCATTTCTGTTGGTGAGATGCCCGTCATAGCCGCCGACCTTGGTGAGCGTAGTGCCATTGCGCCAGACCAGCATGAGCCCGTGCTCTTCCTCCCAGCCGCAGTTTGCCTCCATCACCACATACCAGTTGTCATCGTCCTTCCGGCCTTTCTGCACATCGATCTCGCCGCCCGGCGTGACATATTTCCAGATATCCGCTGGCGTCTCTGGCACTCCCATCTCTTCGTCCAGCCAATCCTCGCCGCCAACGGCTTCGTGGTAATCCCTGTAATAAGCGAAGACGTGATGGGAATCGCTGATGCGGTCCGCCCTGGTCAGCGCGAGAAACGAGGCCAGTGCCGCGGCGGCGCCCTCGTTGCTTACCTCCTCAAGCACCTCGACTTCGGCATTGTCAAAATAGGGCACTTTGAGCATTGATCACTCCTTGGGCTGCGTCACTGCCGCCGAAATCCCGACGTTACCAGATTTTTATAGCTGATTTTTGCGGCGGCCAAAATTCCGGATTTCTGTAACACAGTTGCCTTTGTCGGTGGGCGCACGGCTGAGTAAAAACAGGCAGTACAAAAGACGATTGTTGCCTCAAAGGTGGGGCAGGTGCCACGTCAGCGATTGTCGTGGGAAAGACATGCGGTGGGCGGCAGAAGATGTTGCTGGGTTTGCCACCACAGGAATCTGTCAGGTACTATCAGCTTCGTGAATCGTTGGGGATTCCGCGATAGGTGACGAGCAATGTGGCATGGGGACGAAATGGCAAGTCATCGAGAGACCAGCTCACCCCAGCAGACCATCCAGTCTTCTCCTTCCTCTCCCTCTAAAGACGACACCGAGGAGCTGTTCCGCCACCTGTTGAACCAGCGCGAGGCTCGAGCCGATCTGACAGACCGCGAAAAGAATCTGCTGAGACAGCCCGTCACCTCTGTGAGCGTGGACAACATTTTCACCTGGCATCTGAGCCAGCACTCGATCATCGAGAACGAAACGGATCCCGAACTCATCAGGCGACGTATCTGGCAGAGACGTGTTGGCGTAAAAGAGTGTGGGCGACTGACCGAGGAGCAGATTACCGTGCAGGAAAAACGGCTGGGCGTTCGTCTGCCGGCTCTATGGCGTGATGTCTACAAGCATTTCAACGGCGGCTGGGTCGATACCCTGCGTTGGGGAGATATGGATAACCCCGGAATCGATGACATTGTGCCGGTCCCCCAGTCGAGCCATCAATATCTGGCGCTGGAGGACGTTGCACGTCTGCGCGATATCCTGCCTGTGGAATGGGAAGAGCTTGAATATGGCATTCTGGATTGCAGCGGCCTCGATTCACGACTGATCGCAATTGCTCTTGCGGGTAGCGAGGCGGTTCTGCTGGACTATCGGGAAAGTGACGAACCCCGCGTCTGTCTCGCGCATTTCGATAAGTACGATGATAATCCGCTGGCTGGTTGGGAAACGGATGAGTTCACCTTCTGGTGGCCGGACATGGAGGTATTCTTTCGCGGCCTTTACCAGCAAAGCCGGATCGTATGATGCCAGCATCGATGAGCTCAGAGCGTAGTATCGGCGTTGAAAACCGCAAGATCCTATGCTTGCCGCCTCGCGGATTGCGGGCGAAAAAATGCACCGCGGCTTGCAGTAATTTTCCGGCAACTACGGACGTGATCGATATAATCACTCTCCAGAGATTAAACGCCACAAGACGAGGCATCCATTTGAATCGCCGCACCCTACTCGCAATAGGAATGCTTGGGTTGACAGCGCCCTTAGCCGCTCGGGCAGCCACGTTTCAGATTCTCTATCAGGGCAATCTCCTGGCCGATTATTTCCAGATCTATCTGCGCGACGAGGCACATCCCGGTCTACCCGACGACTACAGCGACGAAGTGATCGCCCGCCGGCTTATGGTCGGGCCTTATGCGGTCATTCTCCATACGGCGCGCAATATGACCGTGCCGGTCCGCGTCGAATGGCACGACCAACGCCCCACCTTCGATCTCGACGCCTACCAGCACGTTGTCGAAGCTTGCTTCGATTGCCCCTCGGGTCAACTCGTGCTGGCTGGCATGACGGATTACGAACCCACTGCTCCGCGGCTTTCGGTGAAAGCAGGTCCGCTCGGCGTCCGCGCCAGCCTTTCCGGCCTCGATACCCTCAGCGAGGATGGTCTCGTAGGAGATGATCGCTACGTGGTGCAGCTTTGGCCCGGAACAGAACCGGAAGCCGTTCGCGTCCTGAAGGCATGGCCCGGCAGAGGAATGATAGAGCAATGAAAATGGGGATGGCCTTGGCCTTTGTGATGGCCTTCATGGAGGTGGCTATGGCGCAGCAGATCGGAGAATTCCATGTCCACAAACAGGGATCGTTACCTTTGCCAGCCGTCTCGTTGGAAACAGTGCCGCACGCGGAAGCGTCTATTCCGCTCGGCGCAAGCAAGATGGGTGGGGCCGCCGATCTGCCACACGGCATGCCCTGGCCAATGCGCCCGCCTTATGCAGATGCCCAGATCAAACTAGAACACTATCGCTCGCTGATTGGTGCGACGTTGTCAAAAGCCGGAATCGCACCTGACTGGATGGCGCCGGACGAGGGCAGACATTTCGTCGAGGAGCAAAGGCGTATCGAAAAGGAGGTAGTTGAGGGAACCCTGGCGTTGCTTCCGAAGGAACAGGCAGATGAGATGCGCCCGCTACTTGAATCCCAGACCACCTACACGCCGGAACGCGCCCGCGAAGAGGCGCGTGATCCCATTCTGCAGGCGCAGATGGTCGGAAAGAGCTTTCCCTTATCCTTCATCGCACAGCTCGACCTCGGTACACTCTCCGCTCAGCCCGGATTCGACCCCGACCTGCCGAATAATGGGCGGCTGATGCTATTCTATGACCTGCTGGAAACACCCCCTGGCTGGGAGCCGAGTTCGCGTGTCGGGTTCCGTCTGATCTGGGATGATACGCCGGCGGCGGATTTGATACGAGCGTCGGTTCCAGCTACGTTGAGCGAGGTTCAATACCGGGAGAAACTGGTTCTCAAACCTGCACTTATTGTTCCCCACAGCGTCGTAACGCCCATCTCGCCGAGCGTAAAAGCATGGGACGCAAATCTGCTCGATCAAGCATCATCGCAACAATTCGGTGAGGGACCTTATTGGTCCTATATGGCTTGGCTGTCGCGTTTCGGTTCGTCGGATGAACCCGGGCGCGCAAACCATCAACTGGGGGGCTGGCCGCAGCCACAGCAGAACGGAATGCAGGCACGCGCTCAACTCGCCTCGAATGGCGTTTCTGCCGGAACGGCCGACGCATATGACTCGTCAGAGGCCAAAGAGATTCTAAAGGGCGCGGCGGATTGGAAGCTCGTTTTGCAGGTGGGCGTTGATGAAGCGGTTGGTCTGCGTGGCGGAGCCTACTATGTCCTGATGCGCCGCGACGATCTTCTGGCACGTCGTTTCGATCAGGCCTGGGTCGTTCACCAATCGGATTGAATGCGACTTGCGCCCGCCGTTGTGCGGAAGCCCACTTCAACGGCTTCCAAACAGAGTGACGTTCGAAATGCCCCTTGCCCTGGACGATGAGAGTTCGAAAGCCAATACGTTTCGCAGGCCTTGGATGGGGAAGGCGCATGAAAGAGGTTAATGCCGTGCATTCGGCGCAATTTAAATTTCGTTTCTGTCATGATCTCCAAACCGGCGTGATCATCAGACGCCGCACAAGGATCAATCGGCACATGCGCAAACGCGAGGAATGACAATGTCTGTACTGGCACGAACCGCAAATCCCCTGATCGGAGCGTGGCTTGCACTCGCGGTCACGACGGCACAGCCGAGCGCGGAAGAGGCCAGCTCGACCGATAAAGGCTGGGTTACGAAGCACTTCGATTTCGGAGCAGAGAATCTCGCTTTCGAGGCCGCCGTTCCCGCCGATGCTTCGGTCGAAACGACCACGATGCCGCCCCGCGAGGCGGGCACCTTGGGCAGGATCATGATCGTGGGCAAGATCTATCCCGCAAAGGCCGGCACGCCCGTCGAGGTCACGATCCAGGCCCTCGATCTCACCGCGCCCGCGGCTGCGTCGCGTGTCTGTAAGCATGAGGCTGAGATCGCCGGCTATACGCTCCGCGCCAGGCGCGCTGAGCCCGACCTTTCGGACGCGGAGCTGTTCGCAACGAAGTCGGATGGAAGCCGACCGATCGGTGGTGTCTTCAGCCGATGCATGACGCGCGGCAACAAGATGCTCGTCACTCATTTCCTGTTCGATGTCAGCGGCGTGATGGACAAGGACGAGCTCGACGTCCGGGCAAACCAGGCGCAAAACTACTACGAGACCTTCATTTCCAGCATCGTCTTCGCCGATGGCCATTCGCCCGGCTATCGCAATATGATGCGAGAGATCCCTGTGACGATCGGCACGGACAACATGACGCTGAGCGTCCCCGACGTCTGGCAGGTTCCGATCAACGATCTTCGCGGACCTCTGCCGGCCGAACTGCACCTGCTTCGCAAGAACAGCAGCGGCGAAGACACGGGGCTCCTTTGGCTCGCAGTACAGGAGAGGAAGGAGCAACCCGATCTGGAGAAACTCGGCCCCACGCTCATCGGTGACTACTTTGTCCAACAGTCGCCTGATGCCGAACGTCCGGTGCTGCTTCAGGGCAGCGAGGATCCGGACATGCGCGAATCTGGCGTCGCCTCCCGCAGCTTCCGCTTTTCCACGAAGAACAAGGCAGGTGAGGATGTAGGAGAGGTTCTTGCTGCGCTCTTTTGGCACGATGGACGTCTTTATGTGCTCAGCCTATGGTCACGCTGGTTGCCGACGGCTGACCGCAACACGTTCTTCTCGCGCCTGCCGGGGCTGACGGCCTATGACCTGATCAGCGCAAACTCGTAAAGATGATGACGGAGGACCGATAGCTGCATGTCCAGGCTGGGATTCCCGTTCCTCAAGCTTCAGCGAAAACCTTGGCCCAAGCCGTCCGTTTTGATGGGCGCGCAGGCGCAACACTGAATATATATGAGACTTGACATGACGAACATGGCGCAGAACCGGCCTATTGAGACAGCTCTACCGAACCGTCCGATCCGTAAGCCCGTCTTTCAGGAGGTGCTTGGCGAGGACTGGCACCACCTTGGCGAGATTGTCAGGCGTCACTACTTCTTGCGCGCCTTCAGCGACGATTATATCTGCGTGAAAGGCACGATGCACGAGGTATGGCACGGTGCTGTAGCCAGGCTGCTGATCCCATTCGCCCGGATATTCGGTGCGCTGGTACCTTATCGCGGTAAAGATGTTCCGGTAGAGGTCCACTACAACGTAAAGCCCAACGACGGTGCCATTCATTGGGATCGGGTGTTCCACTTCGCCGGGCGTCCACCCTTCCATTTCCGCTCCCATATGCAGCATGCCGGCGGCAACAGCGTGATCGAGTTCGTGCGTTTCGGAGTGGGAATGCGACTGAAAGTGACCGCGGAGGACGGCGCGCTCGTGTTCCGCGGCGAGGGCTATATCTGGCGGCTGTTCGGCGTCGATGTGCCCCTGCCGATAGGACTCATGCTCGGTCGCGCCTATGTCGAGGAACGACCGGTGGATGCCGAGCGCTTCAGCATGCGCATGACGTTGACCCATCCCCTGCTCGGCGAATTGTTCCGTTACAGCGGCAGCTTTGCGCTCGGCGACGAAAGCGCCGCATTGTCGGGTGCACCGGAGACCATGGGACCGAGCGTTCCGCGATAGGCGGAAAGCAACCCGATCCGTTGATGCGCGACCACAACGCGAAGCGACAGAGGGCACCCGCATCCTCCTGATCTGCGGGTGCCGGCATCTTTCCTCAGTCCCCGGACGCATAGAGAAGTGAGATGTCGCGATGGTGCGATTGGCACCGCGCACCCTCAGACTTCACCACTGCGCGTTTTGGCTCAAGCACAATCACACACCCATTTTTATAGCTGTACGCCCTATCGCCACCGCTAAGGATTTTTTGCACCGGCACCTCATCCATTGGCCTCTGGTCTGTATCGGCGGTACCAACGGCGGTGATGTTCGGTTCGGCTGAGCAGGCCATGAGGGTTGCGATGAGCGGCAAAGCGAGGGTTGCGGATCGGGACTTCATTGGCTTCTCCTGAATTTAAAATCAGGTTGACACCAAGATAGGTCAAAACCGGGGCAGGGGAAGACGCCCCTTCGAAGCATCGATGCGAACGAGCTCATGCGTGCATAGATAAAAAGCAGGTATGAAATCGCGAGATGTTTAAGTTCAGGTCGATGTGCTGAAATAGATGGCCGCTACGCCGGCGAGCAAGGCCAGAAGGAAGCTGCCGATCACGATATGCGAAAGCTGGCGGGCCGTCAGCCCCATCCCCCAGCGGCCGCCAATGAGGCCGATGGCGAGCAGATAGACCAGGGAGGAGACGAGAGGCTGCTCAATGTCCGCCAGTTCCCCGATAACGAACTGTATGAGCGAAGCAATCGCTGCAAGCAATGCACCCTTCCAGACTGGAGCTTTTGAAAGGCGCGCACCCAGTGCGCCCCCCACGATACCGCCGACGGTGCCCGCAGCCACGATTACGTACTCATTCATCGAAACCTCGCTGCTTAAAGGTCAACGCCCCTGCGCCTTGTCGTCAACGACACGACTATGGGATACCTTCGTCGAGAAATGCAATGCGGAAGATGCCGAAGCCTATTACCGACGCCGCGGCGCCGGCGGCCACCTCTCTGTCCACCATCATCCCGCATCCATGCAACCCAACGCCGGTCAGTGCGACCAAGGACGCCCGCGAAGGAGGCCGCCCAACATCTGGATGTTCCGTCCCCCTCAAGGCCACATGCAATGACGGCGCCGAAGCCGCATGTCGGCCGACCTATCGAGAAGACCAGTCGGTGGGCGCAATTTTTGGGTTAGCTTTGACGTATGTATCACCTTCGGGCAAAACTGGGGCCAAAGCGGTTCATGCTGGCCCTGCGCGGATGAGGCGGTCCGTCGTTGCATCGAGCGAGGAATTTTACATGACCTTGGATCAATCCCACACAAATGCATTTGTCTTCGGGCGTGTATCCTCGATTTTCGCGATAGGGGACTGTGGCCGAGAGAAGGTGTTTGCGTTCAGAGTTGTCTTGCAAAGCAAAGACTGCGTCGGGCTTCGTGCCATGGGAAGGTGAGCGTATGACCTCACTCGACGGGCTGGTGAAAGCCCTTTCGGATTGCCTCGAAGCAGACGCGACGGACGAAGCCCTGATCGCCCTGATCGCCCGTCCGTTCGAAATCGCCTCGCTCGAGACCGGTCAGCAACCACAGCTGGCACTCGGTGTCGCGGCCACGTTGATGGCCGGGGCCCTGCTCCGCTTAGGTCGGCACGGAGAGGTTGCCCCCCTGTTCATCAGATTGAACGATGAGCTTTCGCCGCCCGGCCGGAAGGGCGAAGGCTATTGGCGCCTGCTGAATCCCTTCCATTTCCTGCCTGCGCCGCTGATCGACGCGGCCCTTGCTCTTCAGGACCAAACGCTGGCCGTCAGCCTGCTCAACGGAAGTGTCAAGGAGTTGACCCGGGCAAAGCCCGTCTCCGATCCCCTCGTGTCACAGCTTCTGGCGCACCCGAAGGCGGCAAGCTATGGCCCGTTTCACATCGATGTCGCCTGGTTGCTCGACCGGCATGAGCATGCCCTGGGTCTCGGGGAACTGGATCATAGACTTGTGGACGTGCAGAAATTCCATGCGGGCTATGTGCAAAGCGCGCTCCTCGCAGAGGCGCCGCAGCGTGCCATGCCGCTGATAGAGCAAGAGCTGGAGTGGTATCTGTCGTGCCCGGTCCTCGACACGAGCCATTTCGAGTTCAACGCCATCTGCACGCTGGCTACGCTCGGCCAATTTGACGAGGCTTTGTCGTCGGCCAAGCGGCTTGTTCGTCGGGGTTACCACCTGCCGTGGCGGTTTTCGCTGGAAATCGCTGAGCGCATGGCGTGGACACAGGCGATGCGGCAGAACGACTGGCTGGCGGAGTTGGCGGAAACTCCTGCCTATCAGCGCTTTCTGATGGAAGACTCGCCCGGGCCTCTGTTGGACGAGGCCCCCGAGGGCAATCCGCTTTGCCTGGTTAAGGACGGCGTGTGGACTGGCAAGAAGGATAAACGCTGCGTCCTGTCGCGAAAGCCGATCAAGCCCGGTGAGCCTGTCGTGCGATTCCGGAAACTGTTCTGCCGCGCCTCCGATGGAGGTTTGGAGATGGCAACCCGGGAGGTCTTCGAGGCGTCGGCCTGGCAGACGGCGCGGGAACAGTTCGAAAACGATGCCATACCGCTCCGGCTGCTCTTTCCGCGCAATGCGACCGTGGATGCGAAACTCGACGGCGCACCATACATCCATTCCATCGCCCACGATCTGGCGCGCGATCCGGGCTCTCTCAATATCGCACAAGTGGTGGCCGCCATCGCGGATCATGCGCCCCCGCCGATCGCTTACAGCTGGGACAAGGGCAATGGTCTGGATCGATGGACCCCGGCATTCCCACCGCTCGCGGGCGCCGACGGTCATGGCGATGCCGTCAATATGACTTGGCGGCTGATCAAGGCAGGCTTTCGCGAACAGATCATCGAGGCGGCTCAAGCGCTACCTCAAGCGAAGGCAGACAAGGTGTTCGCCATGATCGCGACTTTCGACGATTTCCGCCTGCGGCAGGCGGCGGCCACCCACTTCGATCTTCCCGATCTACCTCGCATAATGGCTGTAGCGTTTAAGGACCGTCTGGCGTTGGAGGATCACGAGGTGCTGGCCGTGTTCGGTTCTGACAATACGCGTTATCGCGTCGGACTGACGGCTGCGATGCAAGCCTATGGGTTGCACCTCTATTCAAACTATCGGCCTAAACCCGACTGGTTTCTTGCTGGCCTTAGGCATTACGTCAATGCCGGTGGTTCTGCTTTGCTTTATTTTTTGATCGATCACCCCGAGGAGGATCCGGTTCTCGACACCATTGTCGTAAAAGGTTGGCTACCGGACAAGTGTGGTGGGAACACTGACGAATACGCCAACACCAGGCCGTTCTATCTGCGGGCCGCCCTGTTCCACCTTGCCCGGCACAAACCCGAGCAGCTCGATGCATGGCTCACGCCGGTCGCAGTCGCGCGCTGGAGCGGCATGGCTTACGATCGGGAAACATTGCGCCTCATCAAAAAGCGTCGGCGGAGTGGTCATGATGTCCTCTGACAAATTCGGTTCAAATGCAGTCACACTGAATAGAGAAAAGGTTTGACGATGGATAAGATGGCACCCACGTCTCACGAGGTGGAATGGACGCTGGCTGATTTCCTAAGCACGTATCGCTACTGGGCCGTCTTTCTATCTTCCCTGTTTCTGGCGATTGCCGGAGGAGGGTTTGGCGCAATGCTCCCTTTGATCTTACAATCGAATGGCAGCAGCACCCAGGCGATCGGGATCTTCTATTTCGCCTCCACAGTCGGCTGGATTGTCGGCGCGTTCCTCGCTTTCGTCGTCGCGAGCCGCAATGGTCGCCCGGCGTTGATTGTGCCTTTAGTCTTCTGCGCTGTCTTTGCCGCCGGTTTGGTCTCAGCGCCCGCGCTGTGGGGATCACCAATGTTTCTGTTTGCGTTTGGCTTAGTGTTGGGCACTGTTCGGGCGGTTTATCCGCTTGCGATCGCCATCTTTCTGGCCGGAGGGCGTCCAGGCAAAATCGACTTCGGCTGCGCTCTGGCTCTCATGTCAACGACGATACTGGCCTCAGGCTTTGCTCCGATCGGCGCGTCGTTGCTGTATGCACTCGACCAGGGGGGCCTGCCTCTCGTCCTGGGTTTCCTCGCTTGCCTGACGCTTGCTGTCATACTCCTGCTGCCCGCCGGACAGCTCGCCTTCGACGAACCGCCGGTTGCGCGACATAAGCCGCTAGCGCCCCGGCGGCGCCCACCTCTCCTGGTCGCAATCATCCTGCTTTTCCCGCCGATCCTGATACTTGTGACGGTGCTCGGCGTCTATCTGTCTCAGGCGAGTGGTTTCGACGTCACCTATTCTCCGGTGATGCTCCTTGTTTCCATTCTCGTCCTCGGCATTTGCATTGCCGCCTTTATCTATCTTTCCTATTGGGTCTATCGCATCCACGGCGAGCTGGCCGGCGCTCGACCGTCCCGGCGTTTGCTCACGCCGCTTGCTGCCATGTTCATCGCGATCCTGGTGCCGCTCGGATTGCCGATCCTCATCATGACTCTCGGCGATCTTCTCAACGATCGCGCGCGCGAAAGAGGCGAAGGACGGCTGGTCTCCATCGCCTGGCTCGCCGTCTGGAGCCTCATCCTGCCGCCGGTTGCCATCGCAATGATCCAGAATGCCGCAAATACCAGCTATGGCATGGGCCCGGACATGGCTTAACGCTTTCTGCCTAACCTGAGAGAAGAACACAGCGGTCGAACCGCCCGGCTGCAACGTCGATGGCGGGAGCCATGATGACAAGGTCGTCGGCATCCCAGAAAAC
Source organism: Sinorhizobium sp. RAC02 (assembly GCF_001713395.1). NCBI lineage: Bacteria > Pseudomonadati > Pseudomonadota > Alphaproteobacteria > Hyphomicrobiales > Rhizobiaceae > Sinorhizobium > Sinorhizobium sp. RAC02. Next base: position 87,867 of record NZ_CP016451.1, read on the forward strand.
GCGGCCGGTCGCCGATCCTGCGCGCAGCCGGACAAGAACGATCCATTGGGATGGGTCGCTGAGCTCCGGCAAGTCCATGGAGACATCGGCAGTTACCGCCTCGTCTCGGCAGTCGATACCTCCGCGGATCGTTGCGTGACCGAGCATCTGATGGATTTGAGGCGTTCCCGAGCCTGCAAGCGGGCCCGTCAACGCACGCTCGAATGCCTCATGCGTATCAGTCAGGTCGTCGAGCGAACCAGCCTTCGTTTCCTCGATCCTCGTTTCGGCAACCGCGGCATTGAAGGATCGGGTTCGCCGGGGTCTCAAACGCGCATATGCCGTCGTCGCCCAGCGTTCGTCCGACAGCGCGTCGAAGGTGGATCCAGGTTCGCCGACTGCCCACACGGGATCAGGCGTATGCGCAAAGCTGAGCGTTCCGTCGGCTAGCAATTCCGCCGTGACAAGGTCTCCTTCGGTATGCGGCAAGGGACCGGCCGGTGTATCAGGGTCGAGATCCGCGGCAATCGCGACCGCGGCGGCAGAGGCCTCGATGAGGGCTTCCGTCATTGGATGACGCACAAGAGACGCGCCGGGCGGCGTGTAGACGACATCGAGAAGCAGGGCATCGTCGTGCACGAAAAAGGATAAAAGACCCTCGTCCGGCAGAGGCTGCATCGGCCCGCACATAGCCTTGATCTCGGCGAGATTGATCTGCATCAGAAACGGATGGCGCATTCCGCGCTCATTGCTCGGCCACATGTCCGCCGGCAGGTCAGGCCCGCCGCCGATGCGGCTGGCAGCCAAGGGCGCCTCTTCGCCGAAGGGCTCCTCTACCAGCGCCAGGGCGTCCATCCAGAACTGCGACACCGCCGACGGCCCACTTTCTCCTAAAGCTGCGGCGAAGCGTTCTTCCCAGACGATATCCCCAGCATCGGGATCGACAGTTTCCGATCCCTGTCCTGCATCGATGGCCGCTAGGGTCGCTTGGCGGGCCTTTTCCTGGCCGTGAAACTGCGACCGAAGCGTTTTTTCGCCGATGCGATCACTGCGCGCCTGCAGACCTTGCATAAGCGCCATGAAACCAGTCTCGACGGCGTCTCTTTCGCTTGTTGACGAGCGCCAGCCGAATGCCCACACGCGGTTGTCCCGACCCCGAACGATGGTCACACCTGCCGTCACGGACGGTCCGGTCCCCGTGCCGTAGCGTCCTTCGCGTCCAAGCACTTGAACGGGGGTTAGAGTCCATTCGTCTGGACCGTTCGGCCCGATCAAATCTGCGGAAACCTCCGCGAACATCGCTTCGGCTTCCCATGGCTTGTCAGCATCTCGTGCGAACACGAAGAGCAGCGGTCGCTCCGACCCGCTCGGATGAGGGCGCAGATCGAAGCGCTCGAGTTCACGTGCAACGACGTCCGGAAATCCGAAAGGTGCTGTGAAAACGAAGTCGCGTGTCATCCATCTGTGTGGTCGTAAGGCCATGGCACGTCCTTCTTCTTGCAACATTTCGAAGCTAACACACCTATGTTTCGTGGGTCCACGCCGTGCGATCTCGATTGTCTGTCCGGAGTGGTTCCATCCACCATACGCTTGAGGGACGATGTTTCATGACGGAATTTTCAAAGACCTTGATGGTTTCGACCGATGTTGCCCATATCGTGCTCTTTCACCCGGACGATCTCGCCCATGCCAGTGAATGGCCGATCGCCTGGTATTCCGAATCCTTTATTTTTCCGGCTGAAAGCACAAAAGGGCGGCTGATTGCCTGGTGCACGAACAGCGACGGAGGATTTGCCGTGCGCGTCACGAATGGCGCCATGACGGAGCGGGAGCAACATTATGCCGGCCCCAGCTGGACCTTTCCCTACACCGTGCGCCATGGCCAGGTTTTTCTCGACAACACCGATGCCTTGCCGGGCGCGGAGCAGATGACGCAGACGTCGGATTATCCGGAATACTGGATCGACGTTGCGAACGGCATCTATGCCGTTACGGTGACCGCGATTGAATGGATTGCGGAGCGGGGAGCCAAAGATGATGGTGCCGACACCTTACCGAATTATGTGGTGCGGTTTCAGCCGAGTCCGTCGCAGGTTATAAAGCCGGCGAAACGTCCGCCCGATCTCGAATGCCTGACGGATGCCGTTGCCACCGATGAGATCTACATCCATACGCCAAAGCCTGCGAAACCGATCGATTTCGACCGTCACTATCCGGCGTTCGCATCCGTCAACGTGTCCAGAGCCGGTCAGAGCTTCTCGACACAAGGCGAAGCTCCAATCGAAGCGGCGATGCCTACAGACGGTGATAAGTTCGCCATTTTCGACCAACCCTTCGTCGTGGCGGCCGAACTCATCCCCGGCGCACCGGCGGTCATTGCCCAATGCCACGGAAGCGGAGGGCGCCCGGGCGAGGCCATGCGTTATTCGTTTCTCGCCCGCCAGATTGTCGAAATATCCGAAGTCGCGGGATTTTTCGTGGAGGGCGCGTATGCCAAACTTGGTACGACCGGCTTCTTTCGAAGGCAGCCAAAACCTACTCCGCCGAACGCAATTGCCGCCGTCCGAATCCGCCCGCTTCCCTCAACCCCCGATACGGCGCTTTCCGTCGCGGTGACTGACCTGCGGAGCAAGGTCCTGGAAGATCTGCGAGGCGGAGGCCTGCTCGCCCGCCAACTCGGTGGCCTTGCCGGCTACGAAGCAATGAGGCTTGAAGCCTCGCCGGACGCCGGGACATTGACGGACTGGCTGATCGATACTCTACCCATGCCCGCCGACCAGCGCCTCCGTATCAGCGCTCTGCCGCCAAATGCCCAGACTGCCGCATTGAGCGCCTTGTATGCAGAGGCTGGTTCACGACCCGAATGACCGCGCTGCCTTCCGTAGGAATGACGAGGAGAGCTGCCTGGGCGGAGGGGCTCACCTCCTTGGCCATGCAGTGAACTGGCCTATCTGATGATAATCGATTGGGCTACCGTTCGGAGCGCCTAAAGAGCGAAAGGACCTGTCGCGTGACGAAGATTGAAGAGGCCGTAGCGAAGCTGCCGTTCGAAAAGGACCCGTACTTTCCCTATCAATATCCCGAGGAAGAGATCGCAGCCTGCGAGGCGCTGATCGACCGGCCGTTTCCGGACGAGCTCCGCTGGTATCTGACGAATGTCGGCTGGCGAAAGATTGACTACGATCATCGCTCGATCCTCGTCAAAAATGGGGAGTATATTTATGAGCTGATGTTCGAAGCGGCTGAACATGAGACCTTTGCCCGGAGCGGCTACGCAAACTACCTGGAGCGCAACGAAGGAGGCCGGCTGCCTCACGGACCAACGCTCTATTTTCCGATCGGAAAGATAGAAGGCGAGTTCAATCCGTCCGTCTCGTTGCGGCTGCTCGTGAACTTAAACCACCCAGATTACGGTTCCATCTGGGGCGTTCGTCCGATCGGTTATTTTGGTGACCAAACGCCATCCGAGCCGATCCGCCTTGCCGCTGATCTCGCCTCTTTCCTTGAGCAGATCGGGCCGTCCAGGAAGCTCCAGCCGATTGCCGCGAAAAACAATGCGGCTCTGTTCGACCGGTTGTTCTCGCACTACATCGCCGCACCACCGATTGAACCCACGGTCATGGACGATCCGGCCGCACTGCTGCATTTCTTCTTCGACAATCGCGAGACAACCATTTTCGACGGGGCCCGCAATATCGAGAAGCAGCGGCACACCCGATCCACTCGTTACGAGACCGCAGAAGGCATGACGGAGGCTGGCCGTTCGATGGCTGAAGACCTGCCGACCAATCCCTTCCATGGTTCAACGCCTGTCAGGCGACGCGACGTCAAGATCGGTACGCCGGCGAAGTATGACGGCATCTATGGCGCCGAACGGCTGACGCCCCACTATATGGTCGTGTCGGTGGATAGCGTCGTCGGCGAGAATCTGAAGCTGAAGGAGGAATATCTTTTGTTTCACGATCAGGCGACAGGGAACTGGTCGATCGTGCATCGGTTGAATTCGACGATCCCGGGCGTGAAGGTTGCCGGGGTCGGTACGTTCGCCTTCGACTCTACCTACAAATGGCAGTCGAAGAAAAAGGTGACGCCGGCCTGGAGCGAGTTGAAGGCCGAACTCCGCGTTGAGGGCGAAGAGGATGCGCTGACAGCGCATCGCATCGGGTTCGTCAAGGAGATTATCGAGAATGCCGATTTCCGGCCTGCCTTCGAAGCCTATGTGTTCAAGCTCTACCAGGAGCGGTTCTATCCCGAGTTCGAGGCGATGGGGCTAAACGAGCGGAAAGATTGGGACAAAGCATTTCCAGTCGTTTCAGACCCTGCCGAAATCTGGCGACTGCTCGGCAAAAAGGCGACGGTTCACGTTGAGAGCGATGCAGTTTTTGAATTCCACGTCGAAGCGGGCTTCGATCCCGAGCACGGGGTATCGGTGAGAGTTCAGGACTGGGAGATCAAAAGCTAAAGGCTCAGTTCGCCTATTCACGCAGCCTTCCAAGTTGGGTCTCGAAAGATGGCGTCACGGTGACCCTTCCAAACCGTGTCGACGAGCGCGGCAGAGACGAAGTGGATGGCTAGTGCTCGTGTTCAGGTTTCTTCGGACCGGGTTTGCAGACTTTCGATCTGCCCCGCTGTCATCGCATTGAGGAGTTAAAGCAATCTATAGGTGTCGTCGCTGTAACCATCGATAACCAACTCCGCCCTTTCATCAGCAGCGCCCGGGAAGTCGAAACGGACTTCGGCCGATAGTCCGCCTTCAACGGAACGGTTCTCAAACGTTTCAGTCAATGGGCCCAACGACCAGACCGCTGCCTCCTGCATCTTCCGGCCAAACCATCATGCGTGTTTGGCGATGAAGATGTACCATTCGTTCATCGCTAGTGTAAAATCTTGAATCTCGGAGACAAGCATGAGCTCGGGTCTGCTACATTACCTCAAACGCCTGTTCTCGTCCGACATAGCGGCTGACGCGTCCTTGCCTGCGCAGGGCGCAGGACTTCGGCTGCCGGCAGGTGTGGAGCACCTGAGAATAAACAAGGCTGCAGGACTCAGTGGCTACCTCCCGTTAGGTTTCGTAACCTTTGAGGCCCATCAGCTCGGCAATGGCGATTATTTTGGTTTTTACTGGCCGGTAGGTCGGGAGAACAGGGAGCCGTTGATTGCGGAAACGCAGCATGACGGCGGGAGACTTGAGCCAGGCTTTAGTGGCTTGCAGGCGTTCCTGAGGAAGACCGAAGGTATCGACAGTCATGACTGGATAGAGCTGCCGACTGTTGAAGAAGACCCGGATTCGCCGAGGAATTGCTTTTCAATGGCGCGTGAACTGATTGCTCAAAAGGCGTTTGAGCCGGCCGTTGCACAACTTGAAAAGGCTGTGGCTGCGTTGCCGGAATATACAGAAGCGCTGGCTGCGCTGGCCGGCCAGTACTTGAGAATAGGGCGTACCGAAGAGGCTTGCCGCTTGGCCGTTCAGATGATTATTTCTCCACCGAGCTTCGGTTTTGGTGGGCCGGTCGATAATATTGCGCGCTGGTTCTCTCGTCTTGATACTGGCCCGGTGGATCTCGCGGAAGATCCGATCTGGAGGGGACGTGCAAAACTTGCCTCGATTCCGACGGGAGGGACAAAAGTCAGTGAGGCCTACCCCGTGTTGCGCGAAGCTATGGATGTCTACGCTGAACGGGGCGAGCTCGTGAAGGCGCTGACATTGATGCAGACCTATTCGGACTTCATGAACAGCGAAACAAGGTCGTTTCAGGAACGACAAGGCTATGATTTCGCGACACACAGGGCGCGGCAACGAGACCTGAGTCAAAAGTTACCGAACGGTCCTCGCTATCTGAGCTGACCAAAACTCCAGCAGCCGTCAGACCGCTATGCCGGGGCCGCGAAGAAGATTCACGCTTCGGCGCTAACCGGCGGCCGGATCAGACCGGGAGACAGCACCTATAAGAGTAGGTCAGATCTCTCTCTGCCTGCGACGAAGGCGAGCAACTGCTGGAGGTTCTGTGCTTCCTCCTCGGCACCCTTCCTTCACGGGTGGAGAATGAAGAAATGACATAAACGCCCACTAAACCGGACTGTGCCGATGAAGGGCGGGCGGATGCGGGAGGGCACATTGATCGAGTTCCTTACTTACGAAGGCGCACCCATTGCGGTACCGGCATTCCGGATCATCGCCGTGCTCGAAGGTGATATCCACGATGAAGCGAACCGACCGGGGCTGACCAGAGCCTACGGAATGTTCGAGGCGGCTTTCGACGAGGCGGCCGACACGGCTTCCTATAATTTCCCCGGCCACAAGGGCAAGCTTCGCAAAATCACGGCCTCTCTCAAGAAAGACGGCCGGGCCTTTTTCGCCCGCGAGGAAACCAGCTATGGCGAAGGCCTCCGCCGCTATAGCCGTGCGTTCGCTGACTTCGAAGAGCCGGCCCTACCTTTTTTCGGTGTCGAGCAGCGCAGCTACGAATGCTTCCTCGAACTCGACCTTCCAGCCGATGATGCTCGCATCCTCAGCCTTGCAGAAGACATTGCCGGGGAATTGGGCCGCACACGCACCATCTGGGCCGTGATGGGCATGGGCTTCTTCCTCCCGCCCTACAAGAGCAGCCTTGCCTTCATGCTCGGACGATCCATCGGGCGCTATCGCACTGGTATCGACATCTCACCGTCTATGGTGACCGATGGACTGCGCAGGGAAGGCTCGGCGCACCGCTGGAAAGAAGACGAGCAACCGGGCATTCCGGATCTCGGCTGGAAGACATTCATCGGACGCGAGTTCTGGCCACGCATCCCCGATGTCGCTGTCGCGCTCAAGGCGGAACCCGATATCACCGTTGAAGAGCTCGACAACGCTCTCGTGATCACGGCGGGCGACAGGCCGATTTGGGGCGACGTCGATCAGGGTGAGGATATTTCCGCTTACTACACGGTCGCGAAACATCTTTCGCCCATCGCCTATCCGGTGGAAGCCGGCAAGGCTTTCATGTTTGGCGGCGACACCTATGATGCGGGTCATGTCGCTCGGGTCGAGGCCTACCTCACACGCTACATGCAGGCGTACAAGAAAGAAGGGCGGCAGGCACTAACGCCGAAACCGCGCTGACACCCGTTCTATTGATGCAAGTTTTCGCGTGAACAGAGAAAGAAGCAATGGAAGATTTCGCCTCCCGTTTCGCCAATTTGAAAACGTTTCTGGACGACCCGGACGCCTTGTTTCCCGGTGCCGAAATGCGCGATGAACTGCTTGGCCGAGCCGCTTCTTCCTGATCGTGCCTCGGAAGCAAGGTTGTTTTGCGAACTCGCATTGCTTGAAGGCAAACGCGGTGACTTGATCTGCCTCGAGCACGCCGACCGTGCGCTTGCAGCGCATGCCGAAACCGGCGTCCTTCCCCACATGAGCCTTTACTTCATGCACTTGGTTTGCGCGGTGCCGGAACTGCCTGGCGCGGCGGACCGAGGACAGCGATGCATCTCGAGCGCGCCCTGGCTCTCCATCCTCAAAGTGGACGCCCCCCCGCAGAGGCCTTTGCTATCCGGCTTAACCGGGGCGTCTACGAAGACACGATGGGCACAGCGCGCATGGGGCTAGATTGGTATGAGCCTCTATTGGCCGATGCTGAGCGCCACTACGGCAACGATAGTGAAGAACTGAGCCACCTCCTTGGCCTTATGTCCGCAGCCGAGGAGAAGCGGGGCAACATGAAACAGGCGCTCGCCTATGGCGAACGCAGCTACGCCCTTGTAGATGACCGTGTAGATCGAGGTCGCCGCGTCAGCGCATTCGTGACCTTCGCCAAGCTCAATCATCGCGTTGGCAAAACGCGAAGGTCTCGACAACTCCTTGATGAGGCCGTCGCCTTTGCCGATGCCAACTGCTCCTCCGCTACCCAAAGTTTTGCTCGCAGCGAGAAGCTGAGCCTATTTCCGCGCCACGGATTGTCTTTGCTGTTTCATCGGATCCGCGGCATGTTCAGACGAGTCTGAGTCAGCGCATGATCAGAGACGACATGCTCAAAACGATCATGGCCCTGGCGATTGCCGCTATGGGCCCCGCCAACCACTCCACGGCTGGCGAGGCCCATCGCGGCCATCGCATCAGGTTTGACACGCTCCGGGCATCTTGAGGCTCTAGACTGGGCTGAACGTTTGAGGTCAAGTGCTGAAGCATTCGAGAGACTTTTCAGGAGAGCCGTCCCCGACCCAGCAAAAACGCTTGGCGCACTGAAGGACACAACGGTAGCGGATAGAGGAGACGCTGTCGGGTTTGTCTATGCCCCCTTCAGGCCACTAGGCGATGCCGTGGGCATACGGATCCTGGGCCTCAACAGCAATTCCGATAGCTACCATTTCCAAAGGATTGACCTAAAGACTATATTCGGCGACCAGATCAAGTAGATGGTGGCCGTGCACTTCTCGTGCTGCAAGATCGACGATGAGGACGAGAAAAAACTCGTTGCGGTTGGTGCCGATCAGAATATGTTCGAGTTGCCCGTCAGCGCTCCGGTAAACGCTAACCACGTCGTAGACCTTGATCCCCAACGGCATAACGATGGCATCCACATGAGGCCAGACATCGACGGCAGCTTCGGCGCTCGCCGTAACGTCCTGCATCGGTTCGGCAAAACACGCGCTGAACTCGTCCCTTGTCAGAAGGCGGGTGGGCTTCATCGCTTATCCGCCGTCGTCAGGTCCTTTTCAGGAAGGTTTGCTCTTCCTGCCGCCCCCATCCGAGCGAGGATCGGCTCGGACAACAACCGTCTTGACCAACGCGAAACGTTGTCTCGGAAGTTCTGGCGCTCCTCCTCCGAGATGAACACCCGTGAAGGCCATGGGTGGGACACCGTCCTGGACATCCAGAAATAAAAAGTTCCGGCGTCTTCTTCGATCGCGTAAAGCGAATCCCAGGTACAGGTAACCGTCTGACCGAGGACAGTGTAGCTGATACCGGCTGCGTCCACGGTGGAGTCGACCGGCTTTCCAATAAGGCCTGCTTTCGCCAGCCGTCGGCGATACATGGATCTCAGCAAGGCTCGGCCGGGCGGAAGCAGCAGGTAGGTGAGGCCAACGCAAATGATGACCGTCGCTCCGACATAAAGGGTCAACTTAATGATTTGGCCAGTCTGCCAGTTATCGAAGTTGGTAATCAGCGAGACGAAAAGAGCTGCCAGCCCAACCGATCCGAGAGTTACGTCAGCAGGTAGCAGCTGACGCGATTGGTGCAAGATGTCGAGATGATCATCGAGCTCCAAAGTGAAGCTCTTGCGAAAAGCGGCCGACGCAGCCGACTGCCAGATCTTCGGAACCGAGCTCGGGGGCCGCTGTCCAGACATGTCATCCCTCCAAATTCTGCTGCAGCGGCCGGTTTGCCCATCTCCAGGTGCCGCTGCTTTGCCCTGTCGAGCCAGGCATTATAGGCCGGCCCACCGGGTCGGCAACCGCTGGGTGGCTCTTTGGCGCCATTGACGAAAGGTCTAGTCGCATTGCCGAACACTGCGACTTGACCTAGAGCTCATCCGGTCATTGTTCAGCGAACATCAACTCGGCCATCCTTGCTTCGTCTGCCTTGGCTCCTTCGTGATCGCCTGCCTCGCGCCGAGCAGCGGCCCGGAAGCTATAAAGTCCGGAATCGCTTGGCGAGAGTTGGAGCGCGGCGTCGAAGTCCGTCAGCGCGCGAGCCGTGTCGCCTTCGTTCAAGTAGAAAAGGCCACGATTGGTCAGCGCGTGCACGGATCTTGGATCATAGGAGAGTGCCTGGTTGAGGTCAGCAAAGGCTGCGTCGGGCTCTCCAAGCCAACTCGAGATAGACGCACGGGTGACATAAAACTCCGCTTGCGAAGCGTCGAGACGTATCGCCTCGTTGACGTCTTTTAGAGCTGCGGGAAGGTTGCGACCATATAAGATGTTCGCCTTGCCGCGCCGCCAATAGGCATCAGCGAAGCCTGGCGCGACTGCGATGGCACGGCCATAGTCTGCCAATGCGGACCTATAGGCCTGGTCTTCGCCCGGCGCGTTCAAATCGGCGCGGTCAAGCAAAGCTTCGGCGAGATCGCGGCCTTGAAGGCCAGCAGCATCGACCAAGTGGTCACAGGCTGCCCGCGCCTTCTCCTGCTGTTGTAAGATTGCGCTCGCATCGATCTCCTTTTCTGGGGACGTTCCAGCGCTGTTGCTGCGGCAAAGCTGGCGTAACGTCGCAACCGGTATTTCGGGATCTTGTGCGACACGTCGGTCGGCATCGCTCTCGGCGAGGGCGGCGGACATGTCAGCGAATGCCGCGAGGCCGGCTGCTAAAAGCATCACAAATCGAAATTGAGGCACTATCATTCACCCTTCCTTTCCAGCAGATCGCTATCACCCCGCAAACTTAAGCTGACCCGTCAACGCGCTCGTGACCAGCATGATGCCGACGGATGTGACTGCCGCGCGGAGGGCAAAGATCAGCAGTCTGCGCTCCGCGCGAAACAGAGGATCGGTCATCCATCGTGTATTTCTCGAGAAGTTGCGGCCGGCGCGTTCACCTAAGCGCAGGTTTCTGGTGTCGTCGCGCTCAATGCTTCGCATGCGGAAAACAATGCGGACATTCGCGTAACCGATCAGGAGGCAGCTAGCGACGAAGACGCATACGAGGAACTCAAAAAAATATCTTGTCATCGGCGGACCTTTGACTCCGTTGCCGGGTGTGGCCGGAGGCAAGAAAGGTTGTGACGACAACGATGAGCAGAACGCCGTTGACGCTCAGGGGTAGGTCGACAATTTCTATCAGGAACGACCCCAGCAGGAAGAGCAAAATTTCGAGCGCTGCGATAATCGCTGCAGCAGAATAGATCGCTGATCGACTGAGAGCAGGATCTTGAAGTGCTTTCAGATACAGTCGCGCGTATCCAAAAACGAAAACCGGGATGAGAACGGCGATCGTTAGGCTAGCAGTTGCTTTGAGTGCTATTCCCGAAAGCTGCCAGTTCCCCTGCGTCAGAAGTATCAACAGCATGAGCACATAGCCACCAGCGTAGCTGGAGAGGAAGATCGGCCATGCAAAGATCGACAGTTCATCTAAATTTAGATGTGGTCCCCAGTTGCCGCTCGCACGGACGCGTTTGATCCAAAAGAGATTTACCGCCACGACCGCAGCAGCGGAAAGGACAATGTAGGCAGCGCTCAGCAGCCAGTTGACCGCTGGCATGGCACCGACCCGAGTGGCCTCGACCGGTCCAGCCAGATTTCCTGGAAGCGAAAGGAAAAAGGTTGCGCTCCAAAGGAGCCACAGCCCATGGCGCAGGCCTGGAACCCTGACACGCTCGCTCAGCCAGAGAAGAACAGCTGTGCTTGCAACGAGGGTAAAGACGATCACCGGCTTGGCTGCCGGCCCGGCGGCTTTCAAAGCACTCGAAGCCTCCAGACCTTCTGCGAGACCATAACCCTGCAAGGCAGCGACGGTCAGCACAACAAGCCGCGTCAAAATAGTTGTCCAGGGAGCTGTCGATTGGCTGGCATTATTCGGCGCTGGGGACCACTGGAATATAATTCGGCAGATCTCACCGATCGCCAAGCCATTCAAGATCGGCGTTAGGCCGAGCGCCAGAATAGAAAGACGTTCCATTGCTCGGCCGGTATTGCCCGAGGCCTGGCGTGCAATGAATTCCGGGTCGATACCAGGAAGAGGGATATTGCTACCCGCCACCAACACAACCGCAGTGGGCACAAGCAGGCTCGCTAGATGTTTCGCAAGAGAAAGCAGCCTGTCCATGATTCAACGCCCTCGCTATGATCCATCGAACCCAAATAGAAAAGTCCCTGCAGTTGACAACTCTCCGAGCCAACTCCGGTGGGCCTCGCCACGCTTCGGGTTTATGAAAGGCCCTATTCCATATCGAGCTGAGCAACAATGCATCAAGCCATGACACCGACACCGCTGGATGATGACAATCGTGGTGCTCGCTAGGCGGCGAACGGCAGGTGTTCGACTATTGGTGATGCAAAACGGGCATTCTGCGGGCAGCCCCATACGGCCATACGAAGCGCAAGTAGCTGATCGAATTTGAAAACGTGAATCCCTGGCTGAAGAGTGGCGTCGCTGGTTCGGATCCGTTCAAGGCGTATGATGCGGGTGCAGACCGGATGCGGTCACAGATAGTGGCGAATTGCTTTGCCGTTGTATCTTCCAGAGCAGTCGACGGGCCGATAGGCGAGTCAGCAATCAGGAGTTAACAACCTCACTCCGTGTCTTGTCGCGATACAGGCCACGATAACGTGCAGGTGACTGGCCGAGGACGCGCCGGAAGCTGGCGGCAAAAGCGCTGTCAGACGCGTAGCCGAGCGACTGTGCAATCCGTGGCAGCGGCTCGTTGCCACGCCGTAGCCGAGCGGCGGCAAGCCGCATCCTCCAGTTCGCGAGATAGTCGATCGGCGATGCTCCGACAGTGGCGCGAAATTTCTCGGCAAATCCGGAGCGGGACTGGCCAGCAAGAGACGCGAGTGCCTCAACCGTCCAGCGGTGCGACGGATCGGCGTGGATGGCCCGCAGTGCCGGCGCCAGACGGGCATCGGCAAGTCCGGCGAGCCAGCCGGGATGCTGAGATGTCTGGCGCGCCATATAGGCACGCAGAACATGGATAAACACCAGCCGCAGCAGGTCGTTGCAGGCAATGCGAGCACCAGGTGCTGCGCTGTTCCACTCCAAGTCCAACTGTTCGAGCAGCCAGCCTATCGGTCCGGCCTCTTCGCGGTCGATCACGACGACAGGCGGGAGGGCGTCGGTGAGGAGTGATCCGTCGACGGTGTCGAGGTTGACGCTGCCGCCGAGCAGAACGAAATCCCGACCATCGCCCACTGAGACATCGAGACTGCCCCCGGCGAACACCTCTGCCGCCGCTATCGGCTTCACGTTGGGATCGCTGCAAAGCATAAACGCCTTGCCGCTGACCACCAGACAATCGCCGGCTTCAATGCGCAACGGCGCCTCTCCCTCCGAGATCAGCCAGGCACCGCCTTCGCGGACCGCATTGAACTTGAGGTAGCCCGGAGGAGGAAAAGCAACGGACCACGAGCCGCCTGCCGCGAAACGCACAGAAAACAGCGCCCGCGCATCGATGGCGCTAAGCACATCGGATAGAGGATCATGAATATTTTGGACGATCACGACAGAAATCCGGATCCTGCAGGCTGGGGGCTCCGAAAACCTAACCGATATAAGGGGCGGACACCAGAGCCACAAATGAAGGAGTTACAACATGTCCGAACAGAAACCTATTGGATCTCGTTTCAGTGCGGCCAGCACGGCGCGCGAGGTCACCGAGGGCATCGATCTTTCCGGCAAGACGGCAATTGTCACCGGCGGCTATTCCGGTCTCGGCGTCGAAACGACGCGGGCGCTCGCAGGTGCCGGCGCTCGTGTCATCGTACCGGCCCGCAATCGCGAAAAGGCCGAACGTACACTTGCCGGTATCGACAATGTTGTTATCGAAGCGATGGATCTTGCGGATCCCTCATCGGTCGCCGCCTTTGCTGGCAGGATCGTTGCGGCGGGCATGCCGATCTCAATCCTGGTCAACAGCGCCGGCATCATGGCAACGCCGTTTGCCCGGGATCAGGCTGGGCACGAGAGCCAGTTTGCCACCAATCATCTCGGCCATTTCCGGCTGGTTGCAGGTCTGTGGCCAGCACTTGTCAAGGCAGACGGCGCGCGGGTGATCTCTGTATCGTCGCGCGGTCATCAAATCGGGCCGGTCGACTTCGACGACATTGATTTCAAGGCTCGCCCTTATGACAAGTGGCAGGCCTATGGCCAGGCGAAGACGGCAAATGCGCTGTTTGCGCTTGCGCTTGATCGGCGTGGAGCCGCGCTCGGCGTTCGGGCATTTTCATTGCATCCGGGCGTAATTCTGACCGATCTCGCCCGCCATCTCAGCGAAGACGAGATCAATTCTTTCGATGTCTATGACGAGAATGGCAATCGCCGGGTCGATCCATCGCGCGATCTCAAGACGCCGGAACAAGGGGCAGCAACGAGCGTCTGGGCAGCAACGCGGCCCGAACTCGACGGTATCGGCGGTGTGTATTGCGAAGATTGCGAGGTCGCCCTGCCGCAAGCGGAGACGGACGGCACCAAAGGTCTGGCGCCTTGGGCCATGGATCCACAGGCGGCGGAACGGCTCTGGCTGGTTTCGGAGCAGTTGACCGGCTTGTCGCTGGGTGGTCGTCCGGGCTGAGCAGGCAACTTACGGCCATTCCCCTGGGGATGGCCGTATCTCCGAAGATCGTCAGCTATTCGAAGATGCCATCAATCAATTCTGCCGCACCATTTCACCAATAAATTCGAGTACCGTTCCGACACGGATCGGTGCGATGCATCGGACCGAAATCGATCGATAGCCGTATGATGGACATTTAGCATGCCAGGCCAAATGGTCCATCCAGCAATCGCCTGTATTTACAGCGATTCAAAATAGGGATATCATATATCCTTAATTTCAATCCAAGGTCCCCATCGCATGATCCTCAAAAGCCAAGTCGAATGGGCACTCCACTGTTGCGCCATTCTCGCCGGCCTGCCTGACGGGCGCTATCTGTCGACCAAGGCGCTGGCAGAACTGCATGGGCTTCCAAAGGAATATCTTTCAAAGGCACTGCAGAGCCTGTCGCAGGCCGGACTCGTCCATACGACACTTGGCCCTTCGGGCGGCTATCGTCTGGCAAGGGCGCCGGCAGAGCTGAATTTCCTTGATGTCGTCGAAGCTGTGGAGGGGAAAGGCCGGACCTTCGTCTGCCAGAACATCCGTGCCAACAATCCCTGCCGACCCAAGGACTATTGTGAGAGCGGTTCGTGTGCGATTGCGCGGATCATGTGGGAGGCCGACGAAGCCTGGCGCACTGCGCTTCGCAAGGTCACGTTTGCCGACCTTGGGAAAACGCTGGAGCAGGAAGTCGATCCGGGCATCTGGGCGGGAACGTTCGATTGGGTGCTAAAGCGCGCGGGGTAGAGCGCGGACCGATCCGGGTTCCTCCGTCTTGTCACCCTGACTAGCGACGACAAGATAGGCGTGCGCCGGCATTGCAAAGCCGAGACCATGGGTCGCGCAGTGTTGGCTGACGACGTCGATGATCTCATTGCGCGCCGGCACTCGGTTGGCAGGGCTGGTCACGCGGAACAGCAATTCGACATCGATTGCGATCGCATCGATCCCCTTGAATGCCACGATTGGCTTCGGCTCCTGAACAATGAACCGGCAATCCTCCAGTGCAGACAACAAAATTGCTTCGATGGCGGATGGCTCTCGGTCGGCCGCAATGCGGATGGCCAATATGACGAGGTGCGATTCATCCGGTCGCGTCAGGTTGGTAAGACTGAGTTTGGCGAGCGCGCTGTTGGGAAGAACAACAACGTTATGTGCCGGCGTCAGGATTTGCGTCGAGCGCCAGTTGTTCTGGACGACGCGTCCTTCTGTGCCGTCGGCTAACTGGATCCAGTCGCCGATCGAGAACGGTCGGCCAAGTGTGAGGGCCACGCCAGAGAACAGGTCGCCCAAGGTGTTCTGGAGGGCAAGCCCAAGGATGATGGCGACCACGCCGGAGGTGGCGACGAGCGTGCTGATCGGTGCGCCGAACACGAAGCCGATGATGGAAAGCGTAACGCCCAGATAAACGCCGGCGACGATCAGATCCTGGATCAGTCGTGCCTCCTGCGGCCGGCGGTCGAGCGCAATGTAGAGGCGTACGAAGCCGATCGTTGCCCAGGCGAGGTGGACCCACCAGAGAACGCGCGCGGATTTCCCGAGATAGGCGGTCAGGCCTTCAAGCTCTCCCGTCGTCACGCGAAACGGAAGGATACCCTGCGACAGGAACGTCGCGGTCATTGCTGCAAAGAACAGGATCTGGACGATGAGGCGCGCCGTTGGTCGATCCTTGCCCTGAACATGCCAGACAAGGATGCCGATCACGCCCACGATATCGACGATTGCGAATGCCAGTGCGGAAAGGTCAACGGCCATGGCAGGTCACTCCAGACTTAAAGGGCAAAGGGGACCGGATGCGGCGACGGCATCCGGTCCTTGTCGAGATCTCTACTTCTTGATCGGGTAGGTCAGTTCCTTTTGATTGGTATCGACCACGAAGACGGCGAGAAGCTTGGCGGGTTTCGTGTCGCTGCCATTCTTGCTGACACCGTGGCGGTCGCCCGGCAGTTCGGAGAAGTGTTCTCCAGCCTTGTATTCCTTGACCGGATCGTCATTGACCTGGCTGAGGATCGATCCTTCCAGCACGGTGGCGTAGATGAAGGCGCTGTCAGGATGCGTATGCGCGTCGGAGTACCCACCTGGGCCGTATTCTACCAGGACGCCCTTGATGCTTTTGCCCGGCACATTCGGCAGCTCGTGTTCATAGACGAGGGTGACCTTCGATGCTGAACCGCCACCCGGTGCGTCATGCGCAGTCGCGGTTCCCGAGGCAAAGATTGCGATTACCATTCCTGCAATTGTGTGTCTGATCATGATGTTGTCTTTCATATCCGCGGAGAGGTAATTTACTTGCGAGGAGCGGTGGCGAACCACTGTTCGAAACCGATCTTGCCGAGCCGCGGATTGTTGTCGGAAACCAGCGTGCGGTCTTCCAGTCGGGCGCCGAAGTATTCGGCCTCGGGATCGGCAACGACCTGTCGGGTGTCACCCGTTGCTTCCAGATAGCGGGCGACCAGTTCATTGAGCCGGAAACGCTCTGGTCCAGCGATCTCGATCAAACCGTTGACCGGGGGGCCAAGCGCCACGTCGGCCATCGCATCCGCGACATCGTCGGAAGCGATGGGCTGCACGAAGGCCGACGACAAATGAACCTTGTCCTCAACCAGGGCGGACTGCGCGATGCCGCCGAGGAACTCCATGAACTGAGTTGAGTGGACGATCGTGTAGGGAATACCGGCCTCGCGGATCAGCTTTTCCTGCGCCAGCTTGGCGCGGAAATATCCGCTTTCCTGGAGCTTGTCCGTTCCGACGACGGAGAGCGCGATGTGGTGCTTCACGCCAGCCGCCTTTTCCGCGGCGAGCAGATTGCGACCGGAGGTCTCGAAGAACTCCATAACGGCCTTGTCCTCAAAGGATGGGGAATTGGCGAGATCGAGAACCACTTCCGTTCCCGCCAGCGCTTCGGCCAGCCCCTCGCCGGTGATCGTGTTGACGCCGGTATTGGGAGAGGCGGCGATCACTTCAATGCCTTTTGACCGAAGGCGTTCGGTGGTCTTCGAACCGATCAGGCCGGTTCCGCCGATGATGACGATTTTCATGCTCGTTCCTCCGTCAGCCGTGCTGACATCGTGTGGTTGTCGGTGAAATGCGGGTGTCTTTCGGACCTCAGCTGAGGCCAGCCTTGTCGAGGCCGTAGAGCTTGTCGGCCGAGCCGGGCACGGCCTTGAAGGCAATGCTGACGCGGTTCCAGGCGTTGATGGTCATGATGGAGAAGGTGAGGTCGGACACTTCCTTCTCCGAGAGCTGGCCGCGGACACGCTCGTAAAGCTCGTCAGGAATGCCGCCTTTAGGCAGCTCGGTAACGGCTTCGGTCCAAGCAAGGGCTGCGCGTTCGCGGGGAGCGAACAGGTTGGATTCCCGCCAGATCGAAACGTGATAGAGGCGAAGTTCACTCTCGCCGTGGATCTTGGCTTCCTTCACATGCATGTCGAGGCAGAAGGCGCAACCATTGATCTGCGAGGCACGGATATTGACGAGATCGCGGATCGTCTGCTCGATGACGCTGTCTTTCAGCGACATGCTGAGCTCGGACACCTTCTTAAAAAATTCGGGGGACTGGGCGGCGTAGTTGAGGCGTTGTGTCATAGCTTTCTCCGTTATTAAGGACTCTAAATATCCTTATGGATACGTAATATCCTTAAGAACTGGACAGGCAACCAAAACCGGCCTAAGCTTTCGGCATAACGCCTATTCCAAATGGTATGGGGCAGAGGGGGAGCAGGATGGACGTCGTTTCAGCGCTGAGGACATTCTTGCGCGTGGCCGAGACAGGGTCATTCTCTGCGGCGGCGCTGGATCGCGGCCTGACCCAGCCGGCGGTGTCGCGGCAGGTCTCGTCGCTTGAGGAACACTACAGCACACGGCTGTTCCATCGCTCGACCAACGCCCTTTCCCTCACCGTCGAGGGCGAGCAGATGATTTCGATGGCGCAGACAGTTATCGATGCGGTGGATGCGCTGGGCGAAGCCGCGTCGGCTGAGGGCATGGCTTTCGGAAAAGTCAGGATTAGCCTGCCGGCGGCGCTCGGTCTCTACATCAGCGATCGGCTTCCCGCCTTCTTGGCGAGCCGTCCCGGTCTGTCCGTCGATATCGTCTTTTGCGAACAGTCTTCGGACCTGGTCGGCGAGGGGATCGATCTCGAAGTGCGCCTCGGCGAGGTGTCCGACAGCAGTCTGATCTGTCGCCGGATCGGCTGGACGACAGCCTTCCTTGTTGCCGCGCCCAGCTACATCCAGAGGCGGGGTATGCCCAGCCATCTGCTTGAGATCCCCGACCATGATTGCATCTGCTACAATCGTGGCGGTGAGGAGCGGTCCTGGAGTTTTTTGAATGGCACTAACATCGAAAGGGTCAAGGTCGCCCCGAGGATGATCTTCAACAATACCGGAGCGGTGCATCGCGCCGTTCTCGCCGGCGGTGGACTGGCGGTGCTGTCTCACATTCTTGGCGGCGATGACATCGCTGCGGGACGCTTGGTCAAGGTGATGCCGGCCTTTCCGCCCGTGCGGTTGCCGATCACCATTGTCTACGCCTCACGCCGCAATCTTCCGATGCGTGTCCGTGCTGTTCTGGATTTCCTGGTCGGTGCCGTTGGTGAGGATGTATTGATGGGTACGGCCGAGGCGTCTGCTTGACCTCACGGCAGACCGGTCAAGGCTGACTAACCGCGATGTGGGATCAGCTTGACGGCGGGCCGTGGCGATACGTTTTTCCAAGACGGGGTACGAAAATCGCCGAAGCCGAGTCTCTACCCGCGCGATGGCTCTGGCACAAAAGATGCGCCGAAGATGAGAGCGTGGAATTCTCCTTGAAATCGCCTCGAACGAGGGTCGCCGCTTCAGGTTCCTTCAAAAGCAATGAACAAAGTTTTCGACATCACTCATGGAAATCGCCAAGAACGATTTTGCCGAACACACCGCCGGCTTCCATCCGGCGATGCGCATCCGATGTAGCTGAGAGAGGATACAGTGCTCCGACAACGGGCTGAAGTTCTTTGCCCATCATTGGCAGCACATCGTCCCTGAACCGGCGGATCATCGCTCTTTTTTCTGATCGAGATCTGGATTTCATGACCGTCCCCAGCAGTTGCAGATGACTGTGAAGAACAGTCCCGAGAGGAATGATGGCATCGTCATCGCGGCCTAACAGGCCGACCTGCACAAGCCGGCCACCAGGCGCAAGACTTCGAATATTGCGGGCGAGATAGGACCCGCCGACAAAGTCGATGATCAGATCGGCACCACGTGAGGCAGTCACGTCGATGATCTCAGCCTCGAAGTCGACGCGCTTGTAATCGAAGACGGCATCGGCGCCGAGGGCGAGTACGTTTTCGACGTTGTTTCCGGATGCAGTGGCCAGCACAGTGGCTCCGACGGCTTTTGCAAGTTGGACAGCAGCCGATCCGATACCGCCTGCAGCAGAATGGATGAGAACGATCTCTCCCTCCGCGACCCGCCCGAGATGTGCCAGCGCCTCCCAGGCTGTCACAAAGCTCTCCATGACTGCGGCTGCGTCCGTGAACGACATGCCGGCCGGGATGGCTGTCGCCATTCCGCTGTCGAGGCGCGCATACTGGGCATAGGCGCCGCCACCGACGATCCCCATGACGCGATCGCCAACAGCAAAAC
The DNA here is from genome assembly GCF_001713395.1 of Sinorhizobium sp. RAC02. NCBI lineage: Bacteria > Pseudomonadati > Pseudomonadota > Alphaproteobacteria > Hyphomicrobiales > Rhizobiaceae > Sinorhizobium > Sinorhizobium sp. RAC02. The sequence continues at coordinate 107,698 of NZ_CP016451.1, forward strand.
CGCTAACTGCGTTTCCCATGGCTATCACCTCTCCTGCGACCTCAAGGCCGAGAATGTCACTGTCGCCATAGCTCTGCGAGCCATAGACGCCTTCCCGTTGAAGAAGGTCGGCGCGGTTGAGACCTGCCGCCATGACCTTCACCAGAAGGTCGTCGGGACGCACTTCAGGCATGGGTGCTTCGGCAAGCCCAAGAACATCCGCGCTTCCGAATTCATCAAAGACGATCGCTTTCATCGCATGGTTCCTCCCTTACTTCGAAAGCGCGCGCCGGGCGATGCTGGCAGCGAACAGTGGCGTTTCGCGGCTGTTGTGGTCACCGCCTGCGGCCTGACGGGCGGCTGCAGCATCTTCGTAAGCGACCCCATGGTCTTCGATGAACCTCATGAACGCATCGGTTGGATGCGCTGTGACCTTGTTGGTGTAGCGGGTCCTGCTGTCGTCGATCTTCTCGGCGATCAGTTCCCAAACGACATTGACCTGAGTTCTGCCATTGGCTGTGAAGACATCCGAGATTGAGTTCATCCGGCAATAGGTTGGTTCGGCGACCTCGGCGACATAGTGCTGCACTACGAGGCCCGAGCCAATCTGTTCGACATTAATCGACATGCGACGGCCGTCGTCTGTCCAGGTGACGCCGGCCGCGATGTGGTCGGGCGGGCAGCAGCGAAGATATTCCGCTTCAGGCAGGTTGAAGAGCCAATCGGCGATGTCGATCTTTTCGAGCGGAACGCCGATCTCGGCGGAGTAGGCGGATTGGGAGAGAATTGTATCAAGGACCTTGACCATGGGTGTGTTCCTTCTGTTTGGTGAGCAAAACTGCCCGTTGACGAGAAGGAATGTGCTTCTGATGACCTTGGATGATAACCAACTGAATGGTCGGAACGGTTTTGCGTCGTAGGCAAAGATGAGGGATCCACGCTTTGCCGAACATCTGGCGGTTTACGTGGACGTCGTCCGCGCCGGCAGCTTTTCAGCTGCGTCCAGGCGTCGGGCTGTCACTCCCTCGGCTGTTGTGCGACAGATCGATGCGCTCGAGCAGGATCTGGGGGTGGCTCTCCTTGTCCGCTCGACACGGGCACTGTCGTTAACGGACGCGGGCCGTCATCTCTTCGAGCGTGCGCAGCGCCTGCTCGACGATCTGGCCGATACGCATGCCGAGGTGACGGCTTTCGATAGTGAAGTCAGTGGCACTTTGCGTATCGCCTGCTTCCCGACCTTCGGAAAGCGGTATGTCATTCCTGTCTTGGCATCGCTTGCACGGCAATATCCAGGCTTGCATGTCGAGCTGGACTTGACCGAACGACTGGCCGACCCGGTCGCGGAGCGACTTGATTTGGTGGTGAGAATGGGGGAACTGCCGGACAGCACGTTGATCGCAACGAAACTGGCACCCCTCGATCGCATACTTGTGGCAAGCCCTGCCTATCTTGAGCATCACGGCGTACCGGAAAGCGAAGACGAGCTTCGCAATCATCGCCTTCTCGACAAGCTCCATGGCAACGATCTTCTTGAGTGGTCCAGCATTCTTGGCGCGCCGACAGGGGAGGCGTGTGAGCGCGTTGTATTCCGATCCGATGATTTTGAAGCGCTGAACGGGGCCGCATTGTCCGGGATGGGTGTGGCGTTTCTGCCGAGCTGGGTTTCGGGGCCTTCTGTGAAGGCGGGTGATCTTGTACGCCTAGCGCTATCGGGCGAAAGGTGGAATGAAGCGGCCACCGGAATATATCTTCTACGCGCGCTTCAGGTGCCATCTGCCAAGGTCAAGGCATTCACACTAGCGTTGAAAGATCACATTGGGACGCCACCGTGCTGGAGCTGAGAGGCGTACAGGCGAGAAAAGCGATCGTGTCCCTCGGCGTGGTGTAGCTTTCGACATCCACGGCGTATTCCGGGCTTGGCCGGAGTGAGCATCAGCGTGCCACAGCAGGCAAGCTGATGAGCGGAACATCGCTCATTTATCCGATGGTTTCTAGCGTCATGTATCGAGCCCGTTGAACGGCCCACTCATCGTTCTGTTCTCGCAGCAACGCACAGACGAGCAGGATGATCGCGTCCTCGTTGGGAAATGTGCCGACGACCTCTGTGCGTCGCTTGATCTCGCCGTTGAGGCGCTCGATGGGATTGGTCGAATGCAGTTTCGCCCAATGCTGCTTGGGAAAGCTCATGTAACCGCTTACATTGGGCGACACTTGTGCCCGAAACCAAATCTTCTCAGCGCATCCTTGTTCGCGACCTTGCCCAAATGGCGGAAAGGATTGTGAGCGAGGCTGATGTCCTTGTTGCAGAGTTGGCAGACGGGGGGATCAATCATCCCATCCTGGGCGCAATTCGCAAGGTCATCGCAAGCCGGGCTGGTTCGTTGCAGAGAGTCACGGAGCAGGTGTCTTAAGTATTTGAATGGTCTCGGATGTCCAACGATTTGTCCTTCGACCAACGGGTCAGTGGTTCCAATCCTTTCAAGAGCAAGGAGAAACAGGATGATGTTCTCTCCACGCCGATATTCATCAATGCGTCATTTCCAGTTTATCCGATGCGTTTCTGGTTCCCGCTGAACATGCCGCCACGAAATACCTCGGGTTCAGGATCGAACACGAACAGAACGACATCTGAACCCGCCCTGGCAGTGAGCTGATGATCCAGCGAGCGCGAGAACGCGCTCTCGCCGGTTGCGATCATGACATCGCCAAAATCTATCGCCCCGTCGAAGACATAGAGCAGAAATGCCGTCCGGGGATCGGCCGCGGCGGGCAGGCTCAGCTGGGTACCATTCGTGATGCGCGCATCGAACACGCGGACATCGGATCGCACGGTCAGCGGCGCCTCCTGGGGCCCGGCAATCAATCGCCACTCGTTGTCACTGTTCGCGTCAACGAAATCACGAAACTGCACCATCGGCTCAAGATCGGGAGCGTTGGGCCGCAGGAAGATTTGCAGCGCTCGAACCGGGCTGTTCCCGAGCATCAGCTCTTCGTGCTGGAAGGTATGGCCGGCATTCATCATCATGAAGTGCGTCTTGTCGAGCTTCTTCTCGTTTCCGACCGTATCGCGGTGAAGCATCTCGCCGCCGCGGATGTAGGTCAGGATCTCGTCGTCCTTGTGCGGGTGCATGCCAATGAGGTGACCGGGTTGCACCTGGGCGCGATCGATCCTGCCGATCGGACCGATCCCGCTATCATCGGCCGTTAGGGTGAGACCCGGATACAGGATTTCGACGCCGAAGCCTTGGCTTATGTTCCCGCGCATCCGGCCTGCCGAGATTTTGGTGATCGTCATTGGAGTTTTTCCTTCCATCTCGGGCGCGGGCGATTGTCGCCCGCGCCGATGAACTCAATATCGTTCCGACATCAGTGATAGTTCAGGATGCCGACCAGCTTCTGGCCAAGCGGGCTTGTCCAGTCGACGGCAAGCTCGGAGATGATCTGGTCGACGGTGGTGATGATGGCTCCGGCCTTTTCCATGCGGCGCAGAGCCAGGTCGTCGCCGTACTTGGTGTAGGAGGCGGAAGCGTCCGCCGAGACCTGCACCTCGTAGCCTTCGTCGAGCATCTGCAGGACCGGGAAGGTGACGCAGATTTCCGTCGTCACGCCGGCGACAAACAGCTTCTTGCGGCCGGTCGCCTTGACCGCCTGGTTGAAGCCGTCATGGTGCATTGCGTTGACAATACCGGGGCGCTTGATCCGGGCGTCAAAGGCCTCGGGCAGGATTTCCTTGAGTTCTGGCAGCAGCGGCCCCTGGATCTGGTCTTCCATGCTGGATGTCAGGATGGTCGGGATGTTGGCGGCCTTGGCGATGCGGGCGAGCTTCAGCGCGTTCTGCTTGACCAGGTTGATATCGTGCGAGTGGGTCCAGGCCATCGTGCCGATCTGATGGTCGATCAGCAGCATTGCGGAATTTTCGGGGGTGAATACTTGGCTGTGCATTGTCGTGTTCCTTTTTTTGTCGGCGGCGGGTTGGTGAAGTTCGTTTCGATCCGCTCGATGACTGGAATTTAGCGTTGCGATGAATGGCACGGTAGCTCTATGGTTTGCCACTCTGTAGAACGGAAAATGGAACGCAAGAATGATCAGCTTCGAGGACATGCAGATCTTCGTTGAGGTCGCAGACGGCGGCGGGATTACCGTTGCGGCACGGCGTCTGGGGCTACCGAAATCGATCGTCAGCCGGCGGCTCGTCCGCCTCGAGAGCGAGCTCGGCGTTCAGCTTCTGGCGCGGACGACCAGAGGGGCATCACTCACAGAAGCCGGTGTTTCCTTCCGCGAGCATGCTGCCCGCATGTGCCTGGAAATGGACGTCGCTCGCGAAGAAATGCTGCCGACCGGAGAGCTGCGGGGACGATTGCGCGTGGCGGTTCCTTCGTCCTTCGGTCCCGGACACTTCGCGCCGGCGCTGGCCGAGCTTGCCCGCCTCCATCCGCTCCTGCAGCTCCACGCGCACTACAGCGACCGGTACGTTGATCTGGTCGCGGAAGGGTTCGATTGCGGGATACGGGTCGGTTACCTGCAGGACTCGAACCTGACGGCGCGCAAGATCGGCGCCTTTGCGGCGGGGCTGTTCGCCAATCCGGACTACCTGAGTGCCCACGGCGTCCCGAAGAAGCCCTCGGACCTGCTCGAACATCAGGCCATCCTTCAAGGGACCGAAAGCTGGAAGGTGTCGGACGGCAGTAGGACGGTTGTCGTCAACGGGCAGGGAAGGTTCAAGGCAGACAGCGCCGTGGGCATCGCCGAAGGGACGGCGGCCGGGCTGGGCGTTGCGGCCCTTCCTGTCGTGATCGCGCAAAGCTACGTGACAGCGGGCACGCTCGTGCCGATCATGGCGGAATACAGTCTGCCGGAGATCGGCGTTTACATCGTGCGGCCGCCGGGATCGCACGTCTCGCGGAAGGTCAGGGTGCTGATCGATTTCTTTGTAGAGCGCTTCTCGGCGAGCGCCAGACGAGACGCGACCTAGCGCTGCGCCTCGCTCCTCCGCTCCTGAAACGCGACGCCCCAGTCTCGCATGGCGATCAACACAGGCGCGAGTGTCTGGCCGAACGGTGTAAGCGAATACTCCACGCGCGGCGGGACTTCAGCGAAGACTTCGCGGGCGACAATCCCGTCGGCCTCAAGCTCCCGGAGCTGCATCGTCAACGATCGCTGGCTCGGATCGCCGACCAGGCGACGCAGTTCCCCGAACCGGCGCGGCCCGTCCAACAGCCGGTAGATGATCATCGGCTTCCACTTGCCGCCCGTCACATCGACGGTGGTCTCGACGGGACACTTCTGGCGGAGGCTCATCCTGGTCTCCAATGGTGTACTTTCTATCCCTATAGGCAGAACTGTTGCCTACTTGCAAGATCGCCTGTGGCGCGCGTAGTTGGAACGAGTTGATTGGAGGTGTGTCATGCGCGCTGCGTTTTACGAGAAACAAGGAGCTGCGAGAGAGGTGCTTGTTGTCGGTGACCTGCCCTATCCACAGCCGGGCGCCGGTGAGGTCCGGGTGAGGGTGATCGCCTCGGGTATCAATCCTTCCGACATCAAGACGAGAACCGGCTTCGGCGGCAAGGCCATGCCATTCCCACGGATCGTGCCACATCAGGACGGCGCGGGCGTGATTGATGCCGTCGGCGCGGGCATTCGCGAGACGCGCATCGGCGAGAGGGTCTGGATCTACATGGCGCAATGGGGCCGTGCGTTCGGGACTGCGGCGGAATACGTTGTCGTACCTTCCGTGCAGGCCGTCACGCTTGCCGACAACGTGTCCTTTGAGATCGGAGCATCGCTCGGCGTTCCGGCGATGACGGCGCATCGCTGCCTGTTCGCCGATGGAGACCTGCGCGGCAAGCGGGTTCTGGTGCAGGGTGGTGCCGGCGCGGTCGGCAATGCGGCGATCCTGCTTGCAAAATGGGCAGGCGCGTGGGTGGCGGCGACAGTCAGCCGCGAGGAGCAGGCGGAGGTCGCGCGAGTGGCTGGAGCCGATCGTGTCATCAACAGGCGCCAGGAGGACGTCCCGCAGGCCATACGATCGGCGACGGGCGGCCGTGGTGTCGATCGTATCGTGGATGTCGATATCTCCGCCAACATCGAAGTGGCGCTCGCCTGTCTCGCTCGCGACGGCGTCGTCTCGGCCTATTCGACGGAATCACCGGAGGCTAAGCTCACAATCCCGTTCTTCCCGGCGCTGCTTGGAGGCTTCTCATTCCGTTTCGTCTACGTGTACACCATGCCGGAAGCGGCGATGCGTCAGGCAACCGAGGAGATTTCAGCCTGCGCCGCGTCGGGGGCATACGTTCCGCAGATTGCGAAAACATATGCCCTTGATGCAGTGGCCGATGCGCACGAGTTCCAGGAGAGCGGCAAGGCTGTCGGCAAGATGCTGGTCCGCTTGTGAAGCGCGTGACGCGCGAAGTTCACGCTCCGCTCGTCACGCCTATCATTACGCGATTATAGCCTTTGGTTCCAGAAATGCCTCGAGGCCAAACACGCCGTATTCACGACCAATCCCTGACTGCTTGAAGCCACCAAAGGGCGCGAGCGGTTCATGCGGTGCGCCGTTTATCACCACGCGACCGCTCTCCAGTCGATCCGCAACCGCCTGCATGTGTGCGGCGTCGGAGCCATGCAGATAGGCCTGAAGGCCATACGGGGTGTCGTTTGCGATGGAGATGGCCTCATCCTCGTCGCGGTAGGCGATGACCGACAGGACCGGTCCGAAGATCTCCTCGCGCGCGATCCGCATCTGGTTGTCCACGCCTAAAAAGATTGTCGGCTTTGTAAACCAGCCACGATCCAGACCGGCGGGCCGCCCCCGGCCCCCCGTCAGGAGACGGGCGCCTTCCTGCGTTCCCAGTTCGATGTAGGACTGGACACGATCGTACTGCTTGCGGCTGACCATTGGTCCGATCATCGCGTCCGGATCGTCGGGGGCGCCGACCTTGAATGTCTCGATCTCCTGCTTCAGTCGGACCAGGACGTCATCGAGCAACTGATTCGGAACCAGAATACGGGTACCGGCAATGCAGGCCTGGCCACTGTTGATGAAACCCATCCGCAAGACGGCGGGGATAACCAGATCTAGATCGGCATCGTCGAGAATGATGTTTGGACCCTTGCCGCCAAGTTCCAGGGTTACGCGCTTGAAGGTATCCGCCGCGTTGCGCAGGATTTCGCGGCCGACCGCGGTGGAGCCCGTGAAGGTCACTTTCGCGATATCCGGATGCCGGCTGAGTTCCGCGCCGACGACATTGCCATAGCCATTGATGATGTTGAACACGCCATTCGGCAGGCCCGCCTCATGCAGGCACTCCGTCAGGATCTGCGTCTGGATCGCGCTCATCTCGCTTGGCTTGATGACGATGGTCGAACCGGCGGCGATGGTGGTTGCGAGCTTCGAGGTGATGAAGCCGATATTGCTGTTCCAGGGCGTGATGGCCGCGGCGACGCCAGACGGCTGCATGATGACGCGGGCGCGGCCCATTTGGCGCTCGAATTCGTAGTCCTCCAGAACAGACGCCATGGTGAGAAAGCTCGAAGCAGCATGAGGAATAGCAAAGCGCGTGAAGGTCTGCGGAGCGCCATATTCGAGCGACATCGCTTCGGTGAGATCGGTAACGCGCGCGGCGACCGCGGCGTTTAATCGCTTCAGCATATCGATGCGCTCGGCCTTCGACGTGCGTGAGAACGCGGGGAAGGCGCGCTTCGCAGCGGCGACAGCGTCCCGCGCATCGTCGACGCCGGCAAGCCGGACCGTACCGATCCTCTCTTCAGTGGACGGATTATGAAGATCGCCCGTTTCGGTGCCCTTCGGTGTGACGAACTGACCGTCGATATAGATCTTGTCGATGTTGCGCATGTCTAACTCCTTTCGACTGTCAGGCTTATCTGGCATTTCAGGACTGTCCTGATAAGCTGGCCAAAATCGTTCAGCCTGATAAGGGATTACGGACAATGATGCGTGGCTCGCTCGCCGAACTCGAAGCAGTTCTCGCGGTGTCTTCCAGAGGCGGGTTTCGGGCCGCAGCGCGAGAGCTTGGGATCTCGTCCTCCTCGCTCAGCCAGCAGATCGCTACGCTGGAAGCGCGCATGGGCGTCAGATTGTTCAATCGCTCCACACGGAGCGTCGTCCTTTCCGCCGCCGGCGAGCAATTCGTGGCGAGCGTCGGCCCGGCGCTGGAGGCCATTCGCAACGCCGTTGAGCATGTCGACGAGCATCGTGTGGAAGCCACCGGTACCCTGCGCATCAACACGTCGGTCGGCGCAACCCGCATGATCCTGACGCCGCTGATCCTGGAATACATGCGAAGGAACCCGCAGATGGCGGTGGAGATTGTCACGGAGGGGGCACTCGTCGACGTCAATGCCAAGGGTTTCGACGCCGGGATCAGAATCCGAGAGGCTGTTCCCCCCGACATGGTTGTCGTCCCGATCGGCGACAGCGTCCGTCCGGCCATCGTCGGTTCGGTCGAGTATTTCCGGCAGCATGGAAAGCCGCAGGTCCCGGCAGATCTTCAGAACCACGAGTGCATTCGGGCCAGAATGGCGAGCGGCACGCTCTATCGCTGGGAGTTCGAAAAGCGAGGGGAGAGCTTCACGCTCGACGTTCCCGGCAAGCTCACGCTCGACGACAGCGACCTGATGCTCCGGGCGGCCAGGGACGGAGCCGGACTCGCCTATCTGAATGAATGGCAGGTATCAGACGACGTCGCCGCCGGAAGGCTGGAGCAGGTCCTCGCCGACTGGACGCCGCCCTATCCGGGTCTCTGCCTTTATTATCCCGGAAGACGAAATATCCCCGCCAAATTGCGGCGGTTCGTCGATCTCATCAAGGACGTTCGGCACGGCAGCCACGTTGAGAGCCCGCCTCAAGATTAGGGAATGTCTCGCCAGGGTGTAGGTAACGCAGAGGCCTGAGCAAGGCCCAGCCGTCTATGCGTTGCTTTCAGGAATGAACTCACCGCGCGGAGCGGTTCCAAGCACTGTTGCGTCCAGCGTAACGATGCACTGTCAAACATGAGTATTCAACGCGCTGATCGCCTGTTGCATCCTTTGCGCATGGATCGGGAACGGACCCGGCCTTCAATCAGGAGCGATCACATGAAACTTTATCACCATCCGCTGTCGGGCCACGCGCACCGTGCCCGGCTGTTTCTCTCGCTGATCGGGCTCCCCCACGAGCTGGTCGAAGTCGATCTGAAAGCTGGAGCCCACAAGCAGCCAGATTTCCTCAAAATGAACCCCTTCGGGCAAGTCCCGGTGCTGGCGGATGGCGATGTCTTCATCTCTGACTCCAATGCGATCCTGGTTTACCTCGCCAAGAAGGCCGGTCAGACAGAATGGCTGCCGGAAGACGCAAAAGGCGCGGCCGAAGTCCAGCGCTGGCTTTCCGTTGCAGCCGGCGAGATCGCCTACGGACCGGCGGCTGCCCGCCTGGTGACGGTCTTCGGGGCCAAGTTCAACCCTGAAGAGGTGATCGGCCGCGCGCATACCATTCTCGGCCGGATCGAGAGCCAGCTGGAAGGGCGGGAATGGCTTGTGGGCAATCACCCGACGATCGCCGATGTCGCGATCTACAGTTACATCGCGCGCGCCCCCGAAGGCAATGTCGATCTGAGCGCCTATCCGTCCGTCAATGCTCTGCTGCGCCGGGTCGAGCAACTTCCAGGCTTCGTCGACTTCGTCAAGACGCCGGTCGGTCTTGCCGCCTAATCAACGATAGGGCGTGCGATACGTCGCGCGCCCTCCGCCTCTTTCCCTGGAGAACGCAGATGTCCGTGAACCTCTCAAAACTGCCGACGTGGCATGAAGGCGAGACCTTTATCCAGGAAAAGCTTGGCGTGAAGGAGCGCATGGCCTCAGTCGGTCAGCGTGTCATTCGCGACTACATGCCGGACCAGCACCGGGATTTCTACGCGCAATTGCCTTTCATCGTTCTTGGCAGTGTCGACCAGACCGGTGACGCCTGGGCGACTTTCGTTGAAGGCCAGCCAGGGTTCATGTCGTCGCCTTCGCCTGTTGTCCTGGACATTCTCGCACACCGTGATCCGAGCGACCCGGCAAGCGAAGGAATGGCCGACGGCTTGCCGATCGGCCTCCTCGGCATCGAGATGCACACACGTCGCCGCAACCGTATGAATGGTTTTGTTTCGACCATTGACGGCGGTGTCCGCGTCGATGTGGACCAGAGTTTCGGAAACTGTCCGCGCTACATTCAGCTGCGCGACTTCGCTTTCGAGCGTCAGCTGGGAACACCGTTCCAGGGTGAAGCGGAGGAACTGCCTGTGCTCGATGATCAGGCACGCGCGATCATCCGGGAAGCCGACGCCTTCTTCGTTGCGTCCTACGTCGATCGCGAAGACCGGCGCCAGGTGGATGTCTCCCACCGTGGCGGCAATGCCGGATTCGTTCGCGTCGGCGACGACGGCGTCCTGACGATCCCCGACTTTGATGGGAATCTCTTCTTCGCGACGCTCGGCAACATCCTGCTGAACGGAAAGGCAGGAATTCTGTTCGTGGATTTCGCAACAGGCGACATGCTGCAGATGACGGGGGAAGCCGAAGTCCTCTTCGACTCGCCCGAGATCGCCGCCTTCCAGGGCGCGGAGCGGTTCTGGACATTCAAGCCGACACGTATCATTCGTCGCCGCAATGCTCTGGCTCTAAGATGGGCGTTTCAGAAGGACGGCTGGTCGCCGAGCTCCCTGATGACAGGCAGCTGGAGCCAAGCGGTCGACCGTCTCCGTGCGACAGAGCTTGCCACAAGCTGGCGGCCAATGACCGTCACCGCGATTGTCGATGAAAGCGCGACGATCAAGTCTTTCCATCTGCAGCCCGGCGATGGCGCCGGGCTGCTCCCCCATAGGGCGGGTCAGCATCTCCCTATACGCATAAAGCTGCCCGATGAAGAAAAGCCGGTCATCCGCACCTACACACTCTCGGTCGCACCCTCCGACGCTATCTACCGCATCAGCGTCAAGCGAGACGGTCGGGTATCGCAGTTCTTGCATGATAATGCTGCCGTCGGCGATGTCATCGAGGCGCGCGCGCCTGCCGGCGGCTTCGGCATTGACGCCCACGCCACACGTCCGGCGGTTCTTCTTGCAGGTGGCATCGGCATCACGCCGCTGCTGGCGATGCTCCGTCATGTTGTTTATGAAGGGCTACGCAAGCAGCGGGTCCGTTCCGTCACGCTGTTATACGCATCCCGCACCAAAGCTGAGCGGCCGTTCGACAAAGAGATTGCCGACCTTATTGGTGCTACCAAGGGCGCCGTGCGCTTGATCAGGGTCCTTAGCGACACCACGGATGCTGAAGAGGGCAGGGATTACGACGCCGCAGGTCGGATCGATATGGCGATGCTGACGCGGTTCCTCCCCTTCAACGACTATGATTTCTATCTCTGTGGCCCCGCACAATTCACGCAAGACCTCTACGACGGGCTGCGGGCCCTCAACATTGCTGATGATCGCATCCAGGCTGAAGCCTTCGGTCCGTCGTCGCTGATCCGCACGGGGCAACCCACACCAGCAGTCGTGCCTTCTGCCTTGCAGCCGTCCGAAAAACCCGTGCCCGTCGTGTTCACGAATTCCCTGAAAGAAGCACGGTGGACATCTGGCTCCGGCACTCTCCTGGAACTCGCAGAAGCACGCGGCCTCGAGCCCGAATTCAGTTGCCGCGAAGGCAATTGCGGGACGTGCCGGACGAAGCTCGTCAAAGGTGCCGTCGCTTATGTCAAGCAGCCCACCGCGAAGATCGACGCCGACGAAGTGCTGCTCTGCTGCGCCGTTCCAGCCGAACAGGAAGGCGGCCTGCAGCTTGCTGTGTAAGCGGCGATTGCTGCGTCCAGCGCAACAGTCCCTTGTTTCCTTTCGATCTTCAGCAAATTACGCCACCCGATCATATTCAATCTCAAGAGAGCAACGTCTCTCTCAACCGAAAAAGGAGATTACAATGTCACGCATTCCTACCCCGGCCACCATCGAAGAAGCTCCGGAAGCGTCCCGTCCGATCCTCGAGACCATCCAGAAGCAGATCGGCTCCGTTCCGAACATCTTCCGGCTGGTGTCCAATAGCCCCGCCGCGTTGACGGGCCTGACCTCGCTCCAGGGCGCACTCGGCAAGGGCAAGCTGCCGCCGGCCACCCGCGAACGCATCGCGCTCGCCATGGCTGAAGCCAACGGTTGTGACTACTGCCTCTCGGCGCACACCTTCACGGGCACAAAGTTCGCCAAACTTGACGAAAGCGAAATTGCTGCCAACCGAAACGGCACGTCTAACGATCCCAAGGCGGCGGCTGCCGTCGAATTTACCCGGGCACTGACAATGGCTCGCGGGTCCGTTGCGCCAGCGGAAATCGCCAAGGTTCGCGATGCAGGCTACAGCGACGCGGAAATCGTCGAGATCATTGCCCATGTCGCCCTCAACACCTTCACGAACTATGTGAATGAGGCCCTCGACACAGAGATCGATTTTCCCCGCATCGATCGCGCGGCTGCGTGATGCCTGGCCTGGAGGCGGTGCTGGACGTACCGCCTCCCCCCTACGATTGACCATCAACCTCAGAGGAATTTTTCCATGTCTCGTCCGCCGCTTCCCCCATTCACCAGAGAGAGTGCCATCGAAAAGGTCCGCCTTGCCGAAGATGGCTGGAATAGTCGCGATGCTGCAAAGGTCGCGCTTGCCTACACGCTCGATACGCGCTGGCGCAACCGCGCCGAGTTCGCGAAGAGCCGCGCCGAGGCAGAGGCCTTCCTGACCCGCAAGTGGAACAAGGAGCTCGACTATCGCCTCATCAAGGAACTCTGGGCTTTCACCGGCAATCGTATCGCCGTCCGGTATGCCTATGAATATCGCGATGACAGCGGCCAGTGGTTCCGCGCCTATGGCAACGAGAACTGGGAATTCGCCGAGGATGGCCTGATGCGGGAACGTCATGCCAGCATCAACGAACACCCGATTGCTGAAGCCGATCGCAAGTTCCGTTGGCCGCTGGGCCGCCGGCCCGACGACCACCCCGGCCTCAGCGACTTCGGCTTTTAAGGCCTAACCCGAGGAGATGAACAATGGTCGGCTCGTCAATGGATCCACGGGCAAGACTTTCAATAGAACTGGCCCTCACAGGAACGAATGCGAACAAGCGTCTACTTGCCAAACAAGAAGAAGCCGGTCGTGCCCTCGGGATGACCGGCGCCGAGATGGATGTGGCAAGGCGCGGTTCAAGCTTCGACTTCAATACATCGATCGCCGTATCACTTGCTTTGAATGCCTGTCGCGAAACGCGCCAGCGCGCAATACGCGCTGGCATTTCCGAGGAAACCTGCGAGGAAATAGAACGCCTCGCGCTTTCTCTTCGTGCGCAGGCCGCCTGAACATGCGTTGCCTCTTGAGGCTTCGGTTCCAAGCACTTAAGGTGCTGGAAACAAACGTGATTGGGGACGCGGATGGACCGGTGGCAGGCAATGAGGATCTTTGTGAAGGTCGCCGAAACAGAGAGCTTCGCAGACACCGCTCGCCAGATGTTCATGAGCGCCCCGGCCGTCACGAGAGCGGTTGCTTCGCTCGAAGACCTGATTGGCGCGCGACTTCTTGTGCGAACCACCCGCTCGGTGAAGATGACCGAAGCGGGCGTTCGTTATTTCGAAGACTGCCGCCGGATTTTGGCCGATATCGCTGAAGCAGAGGCCGCCGCCGGCGGCTCCTATGCTACGCCGACGGGAACTCTCTCCATAACCGCGTCAGCGCTGTTCGGGCAGATGTACGTCCTCCCGATCGTGACGAGCTATCTCGACACACATTCGACGATGAAAGCCAAGACGCTTTTCATTGATCGACCGGTAAACATCGTGGAGGAAGGGATCGATGTCGCTGTGCGTATCGGCCATCTCCCGGATTCAAATCTCTCTGCCGTCAAGGTCGGAAGTGTCCGGCGCGTCATGTGCGGTTCGCCAAAGTATTTCGAGCGCTACGGCGTTCCGAAATCGCCAGACGATCTCAAAGACCACCGCATCGCTGCATCGACAGCGGCATGGGCTTCACCTGAATGGAAGTTTGCCAGCGATCTGCGGGTATCCGTGGATGCGGCTCTGCAATGCAATACCAACGAAGCAGCGATACAGTCCGCGCGTGAGGGATGGGGTCTGACCAGGGTTCTCAATTACCAGATCGGCCCAGCCCTCGTCGCTGGAGAACTCCAGATCGTTCTCAGCGAGTTCGAGGAACCAGCTTTGCCAATTCATATACTCCATCCTGAAGGACGGCATGCTCCAGCAAAGGTCCGTGCCTTCGTCGATATGGCTGCATCCAGACTACGCGAGAACCGGCTTTTGAATTGATAGTTGGCTTTCCAGAGTCAAATAGTCGGCGATCAGGTTGCTTTTGGCATGTCCATTCCATCGCATTTATATCACCTGATGAAATAATCCCTTGTCGAGTACGAGCATTCTCCCTCCAGGCCGAAAGAGCGATGGTGGCTGCAGGCAACAAGCCGCCCGCAATCACTCCTGAGGAGAACCACAATGTCTCGTACTCTCGCCGCACTGCTTCTCGCATCCGCCAGCATCTCTGCTTCCGCTCCAGCCGCGACAGCCTTCGCCGAAACAACGGTGATCACTCAGCAGGCGCCTGCAACGGTCCATTATCGCTCCATGAAAATCGATGGGGTCAACGTTTTCTATCGTGAAGCCGGCCCGGCCGACGGCCCCGTCCTCGTGCTGCTTCACGGCTTTCCGACATCGTCCCACATGTTTCGCAACCTGATCCCGTTGCTCGCAGACCGCTACCGCGTCATCGCCCCTGACTATCCGGGCTTCGGCCAGAGCGATGCGCCCGAGCACACCAAATTCGAATATTCCTTCAGCCACTATACCGATATCGTTGATACGCTGCTGTCCAAGCTCGGCGCCGCCAAATATTCCATGTATGTCATGGATTATGGCGCACCTGTCGGCTACCGGCTGGCGCTCAAGTACCCGGACCGCGTCACCGGCCTCATCGTCCAGAACGGCAATGCCTATGACGAAGGCATTCGCGATTTCTGGAATCCGATCCGCGCCTACTGGAAGTCGGGCGCGACAAAGGACCGGGAAGCGCTCTCGGTACTCGTGGCACCCGGAACGACCAAGTTCCAGTATACCGATGGTGTCAAGGACTTGACGCGCATCAGCCCCGACAACTGGGTCCATGATCAGGCTTTGCTCGATCGGCCTGGCAACAAGGATATCCAGCTCGACCTGTTCTACGACTACCGCACCAACCTGCCTCTTTATCCGCAGTTCCAGGCCTTCTTCCGCGACCGCAAGCCGCCGACGCTGATCGTCTGGGGCAAGAACGACCAGATCTTCCCTGAAGAAGGCGCGCATCCCTATCTGCGCGATCTTCCTGAGGCTGAGTTCCATCTTGTGGACACGGGACATTTCGCGCTCGAAGACAAGCTGGATGAGATGGCGCCGCTCATTCGAAGCTTCCTTGATCGCAAGGTCGCGAAGTAAAACGCCGCTGGCTTCCTGCAACTGCCGTACTGGTTGCGGGAAGCCTCACCCGTTAGTAGCCTTCGATGTTGCAGGCGTTGAGTTGTTTTTTGAACGCCTGCTGCGTCTGGTCGGGAAACCGTTGCAGACTGGATGCCATCACTAGATGCTTATGTCGGGTAGCATTATTTAAAATCAGAGGCTTAGCTGGATTGGTCGAAGCCCAGCTGTTCGATTCCTATCAAGGCGCTCATGGGCGAACCTCTGGTAAAGTTCTGCGATGCTTGCAGTCAGCACAAGCAGCTCACGTGACTTTGGCCCCAACTCCCTTTTCGGTGCTTCGTCTCCCAGGCCACGCCCTGAGTGCGAGATCGATCAGCCGCTTCAGCCGTGCATTGCAGGCGCCATCACAGGCCTGCGCCGACATGCCCTGGATAATCGCGCCATAGAATCGCGCGAGCGTATCGGTGTCGGTTTGCTCCGGCAATTCACCTTCCTCGACGGCTCGGTCGAAGCGGGCTTTGAGGATCTGCATCGACGCCTCGCGCAAGGCCGCAGTCATCCGCGCGACGGATGCATTTTCTTCCGCATGCTGCAGGACAGCCGTCGAGACCATGCAACCCCGCGGTTTATCCGGCTGGGTGTCGCCATCGGCGATATCATAGAGGTAGAGGCTCAGGGCGTCGTAGGCGGGAAGATGGGATGCTAAGATTTCCGACCGGCGGCTGTTTTCACGGGCAATGCTGAAGTCGAGCGCCTGACGGTACAATTCCTCCTTTGAGCCGAACATCGAATAGAGACTCGGCGGGTTGATCCCCATGGCCTTGGTGAGATCGGCGGTCGAGGTTCCTTCGTAGCCCCGTTCCCAGAACAGGCGAGCAGCGATATCGAGGCCCACGTCGCGATCGAGCGCGCGTGGTCTGCCTCGTTTGCGGACTGGTTGCTCCATTTAAATAGTGATCCCTATTAAAATGTTGACGAATGGATTTCAATGATTAATATAGGGTTCACTATTTAATTTAGCAACGGAGTGATCCATGACCAAGAGACTCACAGACAAGGTAGCCCTCATCACCGGAAGTTCCCGCGGTATCGGCAGGGCGGTCGCGTTGGCGTTTGCGAAGGAGGGTGCCGCACTGGTTGGCGTGCATTACACTGCCAACGCCGATGCTGCCAACAACACTGTACGCGACATCGAGGCGCTTGGTGTCAAGGCGGTCGCCGTGAAGGCCGATCTGAAACAGGGCAAGGACGCGGCCGACAGCCTCTGGGCGCAGTTCGGCGAAGCTGCGCTAAATGAAACGGGCTCGTCCGTTCTCGATATTCTGGTAAACAATGCCGGCATCGCGCCAGCATTGCCATTAAAGCAGACGAGCGAAGCCGCATTCGACGAGGTGATGACGATCAACTACAAGGCGCCGTTCTTCCTGATCCAGGCAGTGGCCGACCATATTCGTGGCAACGGCCGCATCATCAATGTCTCTACCGGGTTTACGCGGATCGCGGCGCCGACCCATCCCGCCTATGCGGCTTCCAAGGGGGCGCTGGAAACATTGACACTTGCGTTGGCACCTGAATTCGCAGCCCGGGGGATTACAGTCAATGCCGTGCTGCCGGGTGTAACCGAGACGGATATGAATGCCGAGTGGCTGGCATCGCCGGATGCGCGCGCCGGGGCCGAAGCTCTGTCGGTCTTCTCACGTGTCGGAAAGCCGGAAGACGTCGCCGACGTCATCGCCTTCCTCGCATCGAACGATGCGCGTTGGACGACGGGCCAGATGATTGATGCGACGGGCGGCGCCCGGATCTGAAGATTCCGAACGAGCTTCCAAGCAGTCATGAGGAGGCGGTTCAATTATGGCCTTAGCGAGCGCACCGCCGTCCGGATGCGCTCGCGGCTGTGACAATATCGCCGAAACCGACCGGGTCACCTCAATCCTTCCTGCGCAAGAGCCTGGATGACGGAAGGCATTGCCTTCATCCGATCCAGGCAGTTCTGCAGGGTTACGGGTAGATCAACGCCGCTCTTTGGCGAAGCCATCAGGATCCAGAACAAGTAGCAGTCGGCAATCGCTGGATCGACATTGACGGCAACCGCATCCACTACATCGACGAAGGCAACGGCCCAACTTTGCTCCTGCTCCACGGCAACGGAAGCTGGTCCTTTCTCTACCGCATATCATCACCCGGCTGGCTCCGCATTGCCAACCACGTGGAGGGAGGATGAATGTATGGCCCAATAAGAATCCTATCCTTGCGCCCAGCGCGGTCATTTCCAGCGCTTCAACCCGCCTGACATGTGATGTTGGACGCCACCGGACGGCTGTGTTGATGCCGGCGAAGCCCTAGAACAAGCTGCCATCCGGGAGGTTTCCGGGAAAGCCGGGCTGACGATCGCGATTGTTCGGGACCTAGGGCAGCTCGACGTTCCTGACGGTAAAGGTGGCTTTTCTTGACATACCCGACCTTTTGGCAAAGAAATTAAGTGGTCAGGTTATCGCTGGCGACGATGCAGCGGCCATCGTTTGCGAGCCGATTGACAGTTTGCCAAAATGACGTCTTCGGCGAGATGCACCAGTACGTCCTCGATTGCCCGGGCGTTAAACCGCTCATACAGCTGTCGAAGCATATTCTTATCGTGATCCGTCATCGTCTCCTCATCCTGTTCCTGTGGTTCCGAAATACTGAACTTGGCCCCGTCTAGCCGAGCTCAGCCAGCACACCGTCGATCTCCTGCATCACCGGAGGCGGCAGCGCGCCCAGTTGGAGGGCGCCAAGATTGTCGCGAACCTGCGCCTCGGTCTTGAAGCCGGGGATGGGAAAGGTGTTCTCCGATCTGGCCAGCAGCCAGCCGAGCGCGCCCTGTGCCGTGGTGCGTCCGCCCGTCTGCAACAGGTCGCGAATGGCGCCGATCTTCTGCAGCACCTCGGGCCGTGGCTTGCCGTCCACGAAATCGCGAACCCAGCTGTGGCCGGCGGCGCGGACATCGCTTTTCGGCAACTGGCTGCCGGACCCGAACTTGCCCGACAACAGGCCCATGGCGAGCGGTGAATTGTTCAAACTTGCCAATCTGCCGGTTTCGCACAGGTTGATGTGTTCCGGAGCATCATTCAGCACATTGAGCGATTGCTGGATCGAGACGAAATTTGGAAACTTGAGCATGCGGCGAGCGGCTGCAACGTTGCCGGTGCTCCATCCCCAGGCCCGGATGCGGCCCTGATCCACCAGCGTTTCAAGCGCCTCGCCGGCCTCATCGGCCTGCTGGTCGGTGAGTTCGCCCACATGGATCTGGTAAAGATCGATGCAGTCGGTCCCGAGCCGCCTGGCAGATTGTGTCCAGGCCCACTCGATGTAGGTTTTGCTCACATCACTGCCGATGAGCGCACGCCGATCACGGTCGTAGGTGTAGCCGAACTTGGTCGCGATGATGGCCTGGCCGCGCCTTCCCTTCAAAGCCTCGCCGATCACCTCTTCGCTGTGGCCAGTGCCATAGGCATCCGATGTGTCGAACAGCGTCGCGCCCAGCTCCAGCCCGACATGAATGGCCCGGATCGATTGCGCATCGTCGATGTCGCCCCATCCGTCGTTCATGCCGTCTATTGTGAAATGGCCACCGATCGCCCAGCAGCCCATGCCAATGGGCGGCGCGGACATGTCGCTACGGCCAAGTTTGCGGGTAGTGATCATTTTCATCTCCTCATTTCAGTCCAGAAGGGAAAAACAACAATCTGGCCCGGGTCCGGGCCAAGACCGAAGATTGGCGGTGAACATTTTCATACGGGCCGGCGTTGCCGCCACAACCGAGATTGCACGGCGTTTTTCATTCATGAAAAGGCGGCCCCGTCTCTTCGTCCCAAGCGAACAGAATTGCGGCCAGCGCCTTGTGCTCAGACACTCTCGAGATCGGCTGTAAGACTCTCATGGCCAGAAGGAATGCCGCCACGGGTTCATGAACCTCACCTCCTGATTGAGCCCGTCGGACCCGCATCGGCGACTAGAATTGGGACGCAGCGCAAACTGCGTCCCTGAGGTTGATGAGGTCAGAAGGTCAGATCGCAGGCTCGTCGGATGGCGATCTGGACCGGAGACGGCGGGATAGCCGGGTCGAACTCCCCTTTCGGCACCAACGGTGGCTGCGCTAGGAAGCGAGGCTGACTGCCCCGGTGAGGTTGTGCCGCATGGACCAGGAACGGATGGCAAAGGAAAACGGTACCGGCCGGACCAGTTGCCAATTCCTCTGGGCAATTGGCAGAGGACGCATAACCATTGACCGACAGTTGCCTCAGCGACTGTCCCGCTTCGCCATGGGGTAGAAGCTCGCGCGCAATAATTTTGTGTGAACCCTTTCGAATCCGAGTGGGGGCATCTTTCTCGCCAACATCGGACAACAGGAAAAGCATGAGTAGGGCTCGACCATGGCTCTTCACATTGACCCGCAATTCCATGAAATCGGCGGAATCGCCGAAGCTCATGTCGACGTGCCAGCCATCGTCACCCGGCGGCTCTGCGGATGGAAAGCGAATGGGGAAAGAGCCAAGTCCGCGGGGGTGCACCCAGCGACCCACTCCGACGAGGTCGTCGTAGGCGGCGCGCAGCCTCGGCGTATTGGCAGCCTCCACGAACGGGGGCGTGTACTTTCCGGCAACGCGGATGACAGGCTGGCGCCATTCCTGCGGCCGCTCAGGCGACAGTCCGATCTCGGCCCAAAGTTCCGCCCTGCATTGCGCCGCCAACTCAGGACTGAAAGCGTGATCTATCCTGATGAAACCCTCGTCGATGAATTGCTGGACCTGAACAGCAGTCAGCCCGGTATGGTGTTGATTTGGCATGATGGTCTCCCATGGCGCCCGCACTGCGGGGCCATTCTGATCTTTTCGAAAAGAAACTGATTGAGCAGCGCTTCGCGGCTCAGATCAGCGGGAAGAAGGAAGACGTGAACATCATTGCTCCTACTTGCTTACGAAGATTGTCCATTTGATGACGGAGTCCCTCGACCGGGACTACCGTTATACGAAGCTCCCGCCAGACTCCTACTCTGGAATCATTCCCGCCGTCAGGTTGACGTAGGCGGCCGTCATGGACCGGGCTTTGTCGGAGGCCAAAAAGGCTGCCGTTTGCGCCACGTCATCCAGTGTCGGCAATCGCCCGAGCATCGTCGTCTGGGCGCCGCCGCCGAGCCATTGGTCGACCGTCAGTCCCAGAGCACCGGCCTTTGGTGCAAAGAGTTCGCCAGTATAGGACCCCGCCTGCGGGGCATCGGAAATCGCATGCGGGCCCAAACAGACGACACGAATGTTGCGCGGCCCCAGTTCTGCTGCCAGAACCCGGGAGAAGGCCTCTACGCCTGCGCAGGTGACACTATAGCCCAGATGGCCAGGAGG
Source organism: Sinorhizobium sp. RAC02 (assembly GCF_001713395.1). NCBI lineage: Bacteria > Pseudomonadati > Pseudomonadota > Alphaproteobacteria > Hyphomicrobiales > Rhizobiaceae > Sinorhizobium > Sinorhizobium sp. RAC02. Next base: position 128,519 of record NZ_CP016451.1, read on the forward strand.
TGCCGTGCGTCCGGCAGGCGTCGAGAGCGTGAGGATGACGCCCTGGCCTCGCTTGCCCATATGCGGCACCACCGCCTTGCAGCTGTTGAACAAAGAGCTCAGGAAATTCTCCACCGGACTCATGAAAGTAGCGAGATCAAGGTCATCGATATTGGAGCCCTGATCGTGCATGAAGCTGGTCGCATTGATCGCGACGTCAATGCCGCCGATGCGGGCGCCAAGAATCGACAGGGCCTCCGTCGTCTCCGTCGCGTCGAGGCAATCGACCTTGAATGTCTCGATAGTGCCGCTGGCGGCGCCCGCCTTGTCTGCCGCGGTATCCAGGCGCTTTTGGTTTCGCGCGCCAAGCCACACGCGGCCGCCTTCCGCGACGAATTCCTTGGCCATGGCGGTGCCAATCGCGCCGCTGCCGCCGAAAATGACGATGTTCTTTCCCTTCAGAAGCATGAAGTCCTTCCTTTTCCGTATGACAGGCAATCCCCCTGCCATCGCCGCCTTTCGACGTCGTGCCAGTTGATCGCTATGGGAGTAACTGCTATTCGTCAACTGAATGGTTGACATTGATCTTTTAGACCACGCACACAGGGGCGTCAACCATATGGTTGACGAAAATCATGATAGCTGAAGACGAAACGCTCGACGCCATCTTCCATGCGCTGTCGAACCGCACCCGGCGGCGACTACTTGCCGACCTCAGCGTTCGGCCCGCCCGTGTCAACGAGCTGGCGCGGCCCTATGACATGTCGGTCAATGCCATTTCCAAGCACCTCTTCGTGCTGGAAAAGGCCGGGCTGATCGAGCGGCGGCAGGAGGGGGGCAGCCAGGCCTGCGTGCTCGCGCCAGGCGCGCTTGCCGACGCCGATGCCTGGATTTCCCATTACCGGCAGTTTTGGACGAGCCAGCTGCACGGCCTCGCGCAATTCGTCGAAAGCCGGGATGACAGTTGATGCAGCCGACCGAGCTATTTGTCTCGCAGGTGGTGAAGGCCGAGCGCCGCAAGGTGTTTGCCGCCTGGACGAATCCCGAGCTTGTCCGGCAATGGTGGGGCCCACCGCCCTTTACATGCCCGGTCGCCGAGATCGACCTCAGGGTGGGCGGCAGCTACCGGCTTGCAAACCTGGGGCCGGATGGTCAGATCATATGGATCAGCGGCACGTTCACCCGCGTCGAAGTTCCGGACGCGCTGAGTTACACTTGGATGCTAGACACGCACAGCTCCGGGCCTTCTCTGCTGCATGTCAATTTCTTCGATCACCCCGATGGTACCGAAGTTCGCATTCACCATGAGCGCTTCGCCGATGTAACTGTGCGCGACGAACATGCCTTGGGCTGGCAGGGCTGTCTCGGCAAATTTGCACTGTTTGCGGCTGCCAACATGCGTTGACCGTATCAGTCCCCGGTCACTTCCTCTGCCCGGATGCGGCCGCGATATTCACGTACTTTGGCTCTGTTGCCGCACGTATCCATCGAACACCAGCGGCGAGGCTTCGACCTCGAGCTGTCAAGGAAAAAGCCGCCGCAAGGATCGCCTTCGCATCGGCCGATACGCCTCTCGATGGGTATGAGTTCGAGGCTCGCAATCGCCAGAGCTACGCGTCTAACCGGTAGCATGAAGCGCGATCCAGGATCGCTGTTCCTGCCGGGCACCTTCTCCGAATGCAGTCCGCCATCACCGAGCATCTCAGCCAGTAATGTGCGTAGCGCCTGCATCGTTTCGTCCATCCGGGGGGAACTCATTCGATGCTCAAGCCGATCACGCCAGATTCGACGCAGGTACAAGGCGGCACGATGTGCCGATGCGGCGTCGTCGGGATTGTCGGGCGCCTGGCCTTGCAGCAAGCCAACCTCCTCCTCAGTCAGGAGCCCGGCCGGCAACGACCATTCCACCAGGGCAGAATAGCTGGGGATGAAATCGACCTGACTGCCGCCCCGCCAGTGCAAGGTGTTGGCGAAATCGAGCGCCGGATCCCCGGCCAACATCCGCATCCGTCCAAGGTCGGAAAAATACGCGCGCAGCGCGGGCAAAGGGGCTGCTGATCGGGCCATGTAACCATTTAAGCAGCGACAGCATGATCTGCAAGCAAGACGTTGGCTGGCAACGCCACCCCTCATAACTTGATTCCCTCGCACAGCTCATGTAACTACCTAACAGGTTACATCAGTCAACAGCCTCTGTGATCGGATTGGGACGATGCAGGACATCAAGATATGGGCGGCCCTGTCGCTCTCTTTGCTGATACCAGCGCCACAGGTAGAGGCGCGCCAGATCGACGACCTCTATGTTGCTAGGGCAATCGTGACCGGACAGGGAGAAAAGAACCGTCAGCCCGGTTTTAGGGATTGCCTTGAGCGTGTACTGATCCGTGTGTCGGGCGACCAGCGGCTGCCGAAAAACCCAGGCTACGAACGGCTCCGGGCCAGCGCAGGAGGCTATGTGAGTTCCTTCTCCTATCGCGACCGGCTGGCGGGAAAAGCCATTCACGACGAACAGGGCACCTACGACCGCCCGCACGACCTGATTTGTCGCTACGATCTCGCGGTTATCAACAATGTGCTTGCTAAACTCGGAAGCCGTCCCTGGCTCGAAAAGCGACCGACGCTTGCCGTCTTCCTCGATGTCCAGCCTAACGGCTCGCCTTACCGTGTTTCTCCTGTCGATCCGCGTGATCTCGCGATGCGGGAGTCTTTTGCGCTTGGCGCCGAACCGATGGCCATGGAGGTTCGCTTTCCGGCGCAGGGCGATATAGACGCCTGGGCGCTAGGTCCCGCCGCTCACGAACTTTCAGAAAGGGCCGAAGCGGTCGGCGCCGATCTGCCGCTGGTGGGCCGGCTCATGTGGAGCGACGCCGATCTGGGCTGGGTAGCAACCTGGCGGCTGAGCGCTGGCGGCATGGAACAGCGCTGGACGGTTCGCGGCGTCAACTTCGATGAGGCCTTCCGCGTGGCCGTGCGCGGGGTCGCCCAAATCCGGTCGGGAAACGGCAGTCCTTGAAATCAATCGGCCATGTCGGTGATACGGCAATCGAATCGATAGACGCAGCCGGACTCGCTCATTTTATCCGCAACGATTTCGTCCTCGGCCCGGTCCCGACCGTGCCGGAAATTCTGCTCCACACGGCAGGTCCAAGGAGCGGTATGCGGCGGCTGGCGGAGCGATATGAACACTTCAGAACGCCCTATTGGGCGTATCTCTGGGGCGGCGGATTGGCGCTCGCCCGCTACTTGCTTGATCATCCCTACGTGGTCGAGGGCCGGCGCGTGCTAGATCTCGGGACAGGTTCAGGCATTAACGCTCGACGCACAGCCCATCAATGTAAAAATCGAGGTGGCGGTGGGCGATCGATCGCTCTTCGTGCAATGGCAAACCAATTGCTAGGGGCCGAGCAAAGCGTATCAAGGCGTACACGATGTCACGCACGGCGAAATCTTCGGGAAGTGAACCGTCCCGTACGGCACGGTCGACCATCGACGTCATGAGTGCGTTTGCACGGGCAAGAAGGTCAGGCCAGTCTCGCTTCTCCAGACGCGGATGAATAATGTTTATCACTCCAATGCCGCAATCAAGAGCGGCGTGCATGTATTGACGTAGCGCGTCGATGCTGTCGGAAGCTGTGTCAATCAGAGCTTCCCCGGCGCTGATGCTCTCTTCCAAAACCTGACGAGCCACGGCATGGAGAAGGGACTGCTGGTCCGGAAAGTGCCTGTACAAAGTTCCAATTCCGACGCCGGCGCGCGCCGCGACCTCGTCACGTGAAGGCTCGCCGCCAACTTCGAGTATTAATTTAACAGCCGCCTCAATGAGCCGTGTCCGATTTCTTTGCGCGTCAGCTCGCATTGTTGACAAATCCAACTCGTTGGGGACGCCTAAAAAGCGATCCCAACCACGTAGGCATTGCTGCCGGTCCCGTGCAATGGACTACTCTCATCTACCTCCAGAATCTCCAAAAAGCTTCTTACGAGATGGGGATCTTGACCTAGCCATAAACGGAGTGTATTCCTCCGTTTATGGCTAGGTCAAGTCTGTGGCATGTGAAAGTGGAAATTCGCTCTGAAGGCGGGATCAGCGACGCCAGTGCCATAATTAGCCTTGTTAGCTACACGGCTGCTTAGGAGCGCTCATACCAGCCACTTGCGCTCGCCGACCGTAGCGGACGGGGAAGGGACGCTTAGGACAGGGAGCCGTTGGTTTTCTGGGCTATCGTTAAATAAACGAGATGGATTTTATATGAGTAAGATTGTTGGAGCGAGGCTGTACCTAGCCCGCTGCACGTCGGACGACCGCTCAGACTTTCTGGCGTTGGAGCAGGATGCTGAAGTCATGCGATACCTCAATGGTGGCGCCGTTGATCATTCACGGACCGACCCTGATCATGTTGAGTTTCTCATGCCACGTGGTGACGAATCGTTTGTATGGACAGCACGAAGCCAACCAAACGCAGCCTTCATAGGCTGGTTCTCGCTCTTTCCGCAGAGTGACACAGTCGCAGAGATCGGATTTCGCCTCTGTCGCCGTCAATGGGGCTCAGGTCTTGCGACTGAAGGAGCGGCGTTGCTGCTGGCATGGGGTTTCGAACAGGGTGGATATAAAACCGTTCTTGGCACGACAATGACCGTCAACCAACGCTCCCGCCGCGTCCTGGAGAAGATTGGAATGACACATATCGGAACCGACCATCTTGCCTATCGCCATCCTATTCCCGGCTCCGAGCAAGGAGATGTCCGCTACGAGTTAACCTCGTCCATTTGGCGGTCGCAGGTGTCTCAGGGGTCGGCGTCGGTCAGTTAGAATTTAGCCCATCACCAGCGCTTGTATGGTGATGGGGTGTTTGGCCGCAACTCTGTGTCTAAATGATTTTTTTGTTGGAGACTTAAATGAACAGTGCCACCCCTTCGGATCCCTTTTTTCACGGGACGCGGGCCGATCTGAAAATTGGTGACCTGATATCAGTCGGGTACGCATCAAATCATGGAGATCGTACGCCGCTTTCCTGGGTCTACTTCAGTCAAACCCTAGAAGCTGCAATCTGGGGGGCGGAGCTCGCATCGGGTGACGGGAGACAGAGAATCTACGTGGTCGAGCCGACCGGCGAATTCATAGATGATCCGAATCTCACCGACAAAAAATTTCCAGGCAACCCCACTCGGTCGTTTCGCTCACGACAGCCCCTTCGCATCGTGGGAGAAATCAAGCAGTGGGAGGGTCACAGCCCGGAGCAACTGCAAACGATGAGGGATGGTCTGGCGGCGCTGCGAGCAGCAGGGAAGGACATCATCATCGATTGAAGGTTGGATTTACAGATTTGCTGAGCTTCAAACATGGGGTCACAGACAGCGACCGCTTCGTAGTTTCTTCTGCGAAAACTGCAGGGTTGAATCTGCATGGGGCAGCGAACGTTTGAATTTTCGATCGAAAGGAGTGGCCATCCGGCCAAGCTTACTATGGCAACATTCATCTATCCTTGATCGCTGAGTGAGCGAACGTTTCTCACAAAATTGACGGCTGTGAGATGTATCCCCTGGTGCCGTTGGTTTTTCAATCTGTAGTGCCCGACACCACATGGTTCGTCGCTGGAAAGGGGATGGCCATGAGAATGTGAAAGGTCAGATGACTATGCCGAAATCACCCACACTTTACCTCACTTGCGGCCTGCCTGGCTCGGGCAAAACAACATTGGCCAAGCAACTCGAGCAAAGCGCAGGCGCAATTCGTCTGACTGGCGACGATTGGCTCCAAGCACTATTCCCGGAAATGACGACAGACGAAGCCGAAAATGGACCACTTCGAGCCAAGATCGAGAAACTTCAATGGCGAGTAGCCCTTCGCGCTCTAGAACTAGGCTGCAATGTCATAGTTGATTGGGGAATTTGGTCACGAAAGGAACGTGATGATCTCCGCAACGCTGCACTCAGTGTTGGAGCAAAGGTCATCCTTTGCCTTCTCGATCCTCCCTTAGCGGAGTTGTGGGAACGGGTATCGCGTCGCAATGAAGAGCGACCTTTCGGCGCGTTTCAAATGACGGAGGCCGACCTGATCAGGTGGTCCCATCTCTTCGAACGTCCCGCAGCTGATGAATTAGCTCAGTATAATATGTGGATAGGAAGTGACAGTCACGTCATTATGAGGAAACGGTCAAAAAGAAAAATTTCATACAAGTAATTCAAAAACCACCTCCGGCGGTGTATTTGGTGTTGGTCTAATATAGGATACTGGCATGAAATGCAATTCAAATACAGAACGTGAAAGTTCAATAGTGGAATCCGTCTGACTACCGAGGTATTATTATAATTATTGCTCGAAAATCTAGCTGGCGTCTGCTATCAACGTGGAAAAGAACATGATCAACCATCAGAAACCTATTAGGTCGGGCTTTGGTGCAAGAACAACCGCGTCAGAGGTGCTCGGCGGCAGTGATTTACATGGCAAACGAGCTATCGTAACGGGGGGGCATTCTGGGCTGGGTTTGGAAACCACCAAGGCGCTCGCAGCTGCTGGCGCTGAGGTACTCGTAGCGTCGCGCGATCAGCAAGCCGCAAGTTATGCTATACGGGACATACCTGGTGCCAGCATTGGCGCTCTTGATTTGTCTGATCTCCGTAGTGTCCGAATCTTCGCTGACTGGATTCTAGCCCGCGGCCAGCACATTGATGTGCTCATCAACAACGCCGGCATTATGGCATGCCCCGAAACCAGGGTTGGCCCTGGTTGGGAAGCTCAGTTCGCGGTTAACCACATTGGTCATTTTGCGTTGACGAGTCTTCTCTTGCCGCTCCTCGAGGGGGGCGCAAGAGTTGTGTCTGTATCTTCCGCAGGTCATCACAATTCACCACTGCGGTGGGACGATATGCAGTTCCGGAAGGCCTATGACAAATGGTTGGCTTATGGACAATCCAAGACCGCCAATGCGCTCTTCGCACTCCAGCTTGATCGCTTGGGTCGCGAACGTGGTATTCGTTCTTTTTCACTTCATCCCGGAAAAATATTCACGCCGCTCCAGCGCCATCTTACTCAAGCAGAGATGAAGGGCGAAGGTTGGCTGGATGACAACGGTGTTCCCGCTGACCTCAGCTTCAAAAACCCTACGCAGGGTGCGGCGACGCAAGTCTGGGCTGCCACCTCACTACAGCTCGATGGGCTCGGTGGGCTTTATTGTGAGGACTGCGATGTGGCGTTGCGCGCTGACGAAGCTTGCGAGCCTTTCGTCGGTGTAATGTCCTATGCAGTCGATTTGGATGAAGCCGAACGGCTATGGGCATTGTCTGCCGGCATGACCGGAATAGATGCGTTCTCTGACCGACGATAACGCGTTAGGCAGACAGCTGAGTATTTTGAAAGCTTTCGTGAAAACAGGAGAGTAGCATGATTGCGGATGAGTTTAAGCAATTGGCTCTTAAGCTGCCTGATGCGCAAGAGGGGTCTCATATGAAGCATCCTGACTTCCGTGTTTCCGGGAAGGTCTTCGCGACGCTTGGCTACCCTGACGTGAACTGGGCGGTCGTTATGTTGACGCCAGACGAGCAGGCAAAAGTTGTAGGCCGCGAACCTGATATCTTCAAACCTGCCAGCGGTAAATGGGGTCGCGATGGATGTACGCAAGCACGACTCGAAAAGCTTGATGAACCAATGGCTCGGGAGGTGCTTCAGAAGGCATGGGAAAGGGCCGCTCTTAGAAGACTCTAAGATTGCGCCGAGCTCTATTAACGCACGTTTGCACCAACCGTCATTGATCAGGCCTCTTCGCCAGTATGTTCATATGTTCGATGAGGCCCTGCCCATGCCTATTGAATCTACGCCCGCTGATGACGCGGGCGTTTCTGTGTCTGGCCGCCGCGAGGCGCTGTGCTGGAGTTCGCTCTTATAAGGATTATGTCGTGCAGTTTCCGCATAGCTGCACTGCAGCAAAGTCTGTTTCGTGTGCGGCGGAAACTGGTACCTTGATATTCATCGAAGCGATGCACCTCCTTCCGCAGAGCTTCGAATTCAGACGGCCCACTCCTCCTCCCAAGGGTCGTCTGTCGGAACAGCGGCACTCCTCCTCTTGAGCTGTCTGTTCGGTTCTTTTCGGAAAGCCTGCCGCACCTCCTCCCGCGGCAGGCTTTTTCGTTTTCAGGGGCGTCACATCAGAGTTCGAGAGCGAGTTGCGGTGCCTGCTCACTCTCTTCGGTATTGAGCGACGACAGGGTGATCCCGAGGAGCCGCACCGGATGTTTGAACGGGAACACTGTGGCGAGCAAGGTCTCTGCTATCTCCAGGATCATATCGATGTCCGAAACGGATCCCGCCACAGTCCTGCTGCGTGTCGCCTGACTGAAATCCGAATATTTGATTTTGACAGTCACGGTCTTCCCCGTGATGTCGTGCGCATCGCAATACCTCCAGACTTTCTCGGCCAATGGCCGCAGTTCGGTTTTCGCCAGCTTGAGATCATCGATATCCTCGACGAACGTATCCTCGGCGCCAACAGACTTTCGAATGCGATCGGGTCTCACCCGGCGTTCATCGACCCCGCGGGCAATGCCGTAGAAATAAGGACCGGACTTCCCGAAATTCTGCTGCAGGAAGGCAAGGGATTTCGATTTGAGGTCAAGCCCGGTCTCTATGCCATACCGTTTCATTCGCTCGGCCGTGGCCGGCCCCACGCCATGGAATTTCTTGACGGGGAGGGCCTCGACAAAACCAGGGCCGTTCTTTGGAGTAATGACCGCCTGGCCATTCGGCTTGTTCAGATCGCTTGCCATCTTGGCCAGGAATTTGTTGTAGGAGATACCGGCCGACGCGTTGAGGCCAGTGACTGCCTTGATCTTCGCACGAATCTCCAGTGCAATCTCGGTGGCGATCTCCATGCCTTTCAGGTTCTCGGTGACATCGAGATAGGCCTCGTCCAATGACAGCGGCTCGATCAACGGCGTGTACTCGGCAAAGATCTCCCGGATCTGCTGCGAGACCTGTCTGTAAACCTCGAAGCGCGGCGGCACGAAGATCAGATCCGGGCATTTGCGCTTGGCGGTGACCGACGGCATGGCCGAATGCACACCAAAGACACGCGCTTCGTAGCTTGCGGCGGCCACAACGCCGCGTGCCGCCGATCCACCGACCGCCAATGGTTTACCGCGTAGCGCCGGGTTGTCTCGCTGCTCGACCGACGCATAAAATGCGTCCATATCCACATGGATGATTTTGCGCACGGGTTGCACACTACCCATGACGTCAGTTTCCACAGGATAAGTCGGCATTTGGTGAACAGGCATCTGACTGCTCTGGTCGTGCTCTGTGCTGGTGATCAAAGCAACAGACCTTCCTCGTCCGGCTTCGGTTTGGCCTGTGGCGGAACGATCACCAGCATGTTGCCCGGGAGCGGACGCTGTAGGTGGCGGGCTTCATCCCACGGTGCTGTCAGCCAGGTCTCCACTTCCTCAGGCGTGGTCAGGATGGAGGGCATGGCCTTTTGATGGATGGGAGAGACAATCTCATTCGGCGAGGTCGTCAGAAATCCAAACAGCTCGTATTCCTGCTCGCCATCCCTGACCTTCCGCACGCCCTTCCACGGAGTCCAGAAGCCCGCGAAAAACATCAGCGGTCGCTCTTCGTTGCCGGCGAACCAAGCGTTCGGCACGCGTCCGCCCTCCACCTTGCTGGCTGGGTCAGGCTCGGCAAAAGACGTGAACGGAACCACGCAGCGGCTGGTAGGCCCAAGCCAGCGGCGCCAATGTGGGGAGTTTACATTGCGGATATTGGTGACGCCCGGATCGTAGTTTTTGACATAAGCCGGCGGCGACGGCATTCCCCAGGTCGCCCGGGCAATCTCGCGCTGTCCGTCATCGGCGACGCGGACAATCGGTGCCTGATAGCCTGGATAAACATCGAAGGAGGCTTCATTCCAGCCGGCTCGATCCCGGAACGCCTTTGTAAATTTCAGAACCGCGTCACGCGTGGTCGTCACGTTGTAGAGATTACACATTGCCGTCCTCCTATCCAATGCGTGTCAAGGCGAAGTTTCCGACCCTTTCGGAACGCAATCAAGCTTTGAAAGCTCCAGCGATCACCTGGGCTTTTGCGGCTCAAAAACCAAGGCCGCCTCCAGCAAACAGGGAAATCCCGTCCGGCATCTATCCTGTCCGTCAGGACAATGCATCTTGTCGCATCCCATCGCCATGCGACGGCGCAGATCCACAAAACGCATGCTGGCGCCGAACTGTTTCACCAGCGCCTTGCGATCAAGCTCGCCCCGTTGCACGCACGGTTTGCATTCGACGGTAATCACCGGTCCCTTGAAATCTCTAAGCGTCAGCAAACCGGGCATATTTCTATTTTCTCATCTACGATATTTTTCATCACATTCAGCATCGAATTGAATCTGCTTGATGAATCGATCGATCAAAAGCCGTCTCGTGATGCTGGCTGCAGTCCACCCGATTCTTGCCCGTTGACTCATCGCTGTTTAAAGAACAAAAACAGAACATATCAGCTTTTTTTGGCTATGCAAATGCACCCTTGACGTAGGAAACCGATGCCAATCACTGCCGCCAACCCCGTCATTTCCGAGCTTCAGGACCGCATCCGGCGGCTTGAAGGCGGAGTTGCGCGCAAGGGCGAGGTGCTGTCGTTCGAAATAGCTGAGATCGATGCAAAGCTTCCCGGTGGCGGGCTGGCCTGCGGCGCCTTGCACGAGGTGGCCGGCGGTGGCGCCGATGCCGTGCATGGCGCGGCCGCCGCTCTGTTCGTCGCCGGGATCGTCGCGCGCACGAAGGGCGACATCCTGTGGTGCCTGACACGGCCGGATCTGTTTGCGCCGGCATTGGCACAGGCGGGGCTTCACCATGATCGGGTGATCTATGTCGAGGCCGACCGGGAAGAGGACGTGCTCACGAATTTCGAAGAGGGCCTGCGTTTTGGCGGGCTTGGCGCCGTCGTTGCCGAGCTTGTGCGCCTGCCCATGACCGCCTCACGGCGCCTGCAGCTGGCGGCCGAGGCTTCAGGAACAATCGGGATTGCGCTTCGGCGATGGCGGCGCCCGACAGAGGCGGCTGATTTCGGGCAGCCGACGGCGGCCACGACACGATGGCGCATCAGCGTCCTGCCTTCCGAACCGCTTCCCGTGTCGGGCATCGGGCGGGCGCGGTGGCTGGCGGAATTGATCAGAGCAAGGGCGGGAGAAGCCGCAGAATTTGAAATAGGTGCCTGCGATGCCACGGGTCGTATCAGTCTTTCTCCCCACGCTCGCGACGGACAGGATCAGGCGCGCCGATCCCAGAATTTCGGCTGAAACACCTGTTGTGGTTGTTTCTCGCAGTGGATCAAAACGCACCGTGGCCGCAGTCGACGCTGCGGCCTTCAAGGCCGGCGTCCGCATCGGCATGCCCGCCGCCAAAGCCCAGGCGATGATATCCGGCCTGCATCTGGTCGATGCCGACCCCATCGGTGATGCCTTGGCGGTGGAGCGCCTGGCGCTGTGGATGCTTCGCCAGTATACGCCGGTGGTGGCGATCGACAGTCCCGACGGCATCGTCATGGATACCGAGGGTGCCGACCACCTACGCGGCGGCGAGATGCCGATGCTGACTGGCCTTGTCAACGCTTTAAGAGGCCACGGTCTTCAGGCCCGCGGCGCCATCTCCGACACCTGGGGCAGCGCCCACGCGATTGCCCGTGCCACGCGGCGCGAGGTGATCATCGTGCCAGTTGGTGAGACAGCAAAGGCCGTCGTCAACCTGCCAATTTCCAGCCTTCGCCTGCCTTCCGACATCGTCAGCGGCTTGACCGTGCTCGGGTTCCGAGCCGTCGGCGAACTTTCCGCAACGCCGCGGGCGCCTTTGACACTGCGTTTCGGGCCGGAGGTCGGCCGCAGGCTCGATCAGATGTTTGGACGCCTTGCCGAACCGATCGATCCCATTCGCACCGCCGAATTCGTCGAGGTTTCCCGGTCGTTCTCCGAGCCGATCGGTGCGGCCGAGACCATCGCCAGATATATCGGCAAGCTCGTGGTCGAACTCTGCGCCGCCTTGGAGACGCGCGGGCAGGGCGTTCGTCGCGCCGATCTGATCATCTACCGCGTCGACAACACCTTGCAGTCCCTACGTGCCGGCACGGCCAAGCCGGTGCGCGATATCCAGCATCTGACAAAGCTTCTCTGTTCCAGCATCGAGAAGATCGATCCCGGTTTCGGCATCGAGAAACTGTCCCTCGCTGCTACTATGATCGAACCGTTCGAAGAGAAGCAGTCCATCTCCTCGCTGGTCGAAGAAACCATCGTCGACGTCACACCGCTGCTCGACAGTTTTGGAAATCGCGGCCAGCGCATGTACCGGCTGGCGCCTGTTGAAAGCGACGTTCCCGAGCGCAATGTCGGGCGCGTCTCCCCCATTGCCGCAAAACTGGGTCAGGCTTGGCCCACCCGCTGGCCACGGCCGAGCCGCATGTTGGCGCGCCCGGAACGGATCGAAGTGATTGCGCTCACACCCGACCATCCGCCGGCATCCATGACCTGGCGCGGCAAGCGCCGGCGCATCAAGCGCGGCGATGGGCCGGAACGGGTCTTTGGTGAGTGGTGGGTTCGGTCCTCCGAAATGGAGGCGGTCAGGGACTACTATTCCGTCGAGGATGAGGACGGCAATCGCTTCTGGGTCTATCGCTCCGGCGACGGGGTGGATCCCGCTACCGGAACGGCCAAATGGTTCCTGCATGGGATCTATGGCTGATGCGCTACGCCGAGCTCCAGGTCACCAGTCATTTTTCCTTCCTGCGCGGCGCGTCAGGTTGCGATGAGCTGTTTGCGACGGCCAAGGAGATTGGCATCGAGGCGCTTGGCATCGTCGATCGCAACAGCCTTGCCGGCATCGTGCGTGCCTGGGAGGCGGCCAAGGAAACCGGCGTCCGGCTGGTCGTCGGCTGCAGGCTCGATCTGGCGGACGGAATGTCGATGCTGGTCTATCCGACGGACCGGGCTGCCTATTCGAGGCTTTGCCGGCTTCTCTCACTTGGCAAGGAGCGGGGCGGCAAGGGCAATTGCATCCTCGATCTGTCAGATGTTGCCCTTTATGCGGACGGACTGCTCGCCGTCCTGGTTCCCGACGAGGCCGATGACGCATGTGCCGTCCAGCTTCGCAAGGTGAAGGAGATCTTTGGCGACCGCGCCTATATGGCCCTGACCTTGCGCCGGCGGCCGAACGATCAGTTGCGCCTGCACGAGCTCAACAGCCTGGCGATCCGGCACAAGGTCCGGCCGGTCGTCACCAATGACGTGCTGTTTCACGAGCCGGGCAGGCGGCAGTTGCAGGATGTCGTCACCTGCATTCGCCATCGCACGACCATCGATCAGGCCGGATTCCTTCGCGAACGGCATGCCGATCGCTATTTGAAGCCCCCGGAGGAAATGCATCGTCTGTTCGGCCGGTACCCGGAGGCGCTCGCCCGTACCCGTGAGATTGTCGATCGCTGCCGCTTCGACATGAGCGAACTGACCTACCAATATCCTGAGGAAGCGATCATCCTTGGACTGACGGCACAGCAGACACTGGAGAAGTTCACCTGGGAGGGCGTTCGCGATCGCTACCCCGAGGGTGTGCCTGACGATGTGGTCAAGACCCTCAATCACGAACTCGACCTGATCCGCAAACTCGATTACGCGCCGTATTTCCTGACGGTCTACAGCATTGTCCGCTTTGCGCGATCTCAGCATATCCTCTGCCAGGGCCGTGGAAGTGCCGCCAATTCTGCCGTCTGTTATGTGCTGGGGATCACGGCGATCGATCCGGCCGCAAACGATCTGTTGTTCGAGCGCTTTATCTCGGAAGAGCGCAACGAGCCGCCCGACATCGATGTCGATTTCGAACATGCCAGGCGCGAAGAGGTGATCCAGTGGATCTACAAGACTTATGGCCGACAGAAAGCCGCGCTTTGCGCCACCGTCACCCGCTACCGCGCCAAAGGCGCACTTCGTGATGTCGGAAAGGTGCTCGGCCTGCCTGAAGACATGATCACAGCTCTGTCGGCCGGCGTCTGGGGCTGGAGCAAGGAGGGCGTCGGAGAAAAGCAGGTCAACGAGCTGAACATGAACATGTCCGACCGCCGCCTGCGACTGACATTGGAACTGGCGCAACAGTTGATGGGCGCCCCTCGGCATCTGGGCCAGCATCCCGGCGGCTTCGTCCTGACCAATGACCGGCTCGACGAACTGGTGCCAATCGAGCAGGCCCGGATGGAGGACCGCCAGACCATTGAATGGGACAAGGACGATATCGAGGCGCTCAAGTTCATGAAGGTGGACGTGCTGGCCTTAGGCATGTTGACCTGCATGGCCAAGGGCTTTGCATTGCTGGAAGAGCACAAGGGAGTGAAGCTTGATCTCGCGACCATCGAGCAGGAGGATCCGGCCACTTACGCGATGATCCGCAAGGCCGACACGCTCGGCACGTTCCAGATCGAATCGCGTGCGCAGATGTCGATGCTGCCGCGGCTGAAACCCCAGACCTATTATGACCTGGTGATCCAGGTGGCGATCGTTCGCCCCGGGCCGATCCAGGGCGACATGGTGCATCCTTATCTGAGACGGCGCGAAGGCAAGGAAGCGGTCGTCTATCCCAAGCCGGAACTGGAGGCCGTCCTTGGCAAGACGCTGGGCGTGCCGCTGTTTCAGGAAAGCGCCATGAAGGTGGCGATCGTCTGCGCTGGCTTTACCGCTGGCGAGGCGGATGCGCTGAGGCGTTCAATGGCCACATTCAAGTTCACCGGCGGCGTCTCGAAGTTCAAGGACAAGTTGGTCCAGGGGATGGTGAAAAACGGCTACACCGAGGAATTCGCCGAGAAGACCTTCTCGCAGCTCGAGGGTTTTGGCTCTTATGGCTTTCCCGAGAGCCATGCCGCTTCGTTTGCCCTCATCGCTTACGCCTCCTCCTATGTGAAATGCCATTATCCGGATGTGTTCTGTGCCGCCCTCATCAATGCGCAACCGATGGGGTTCTACGCGCCGGCCCAGATCGTCACCAATGCTCGAGCCCATGGCGTTGCGATCCGGCCGGTCTGCATCAATCGTTCGCGGTGGGATTGCACGCTTGAGGAGATCAGCGGAACAGACGACCATGCCGTGCGGCTCGGTATGCGTCTGGTCAGGGGTCTGCCTGAACAGGATGCGGCAAAAATCGCAGTGGCGCGTGGCGATGAGCCGTTCGTTTCCATCGACGATATGTGGCGGCGCGCCGGCGTGTCGTCGGCTTCCCTGGTCAAGCTTGCCGAAGCCGATGCGTTCCGGCCGTCCCTGAAACTTGAAAGACGCGATGCGCTGTGGGCGATCAAAGCCTTGCGTGACGAGCCACTACCCTTGTTTGCTGCGGCCGCCGATCGCGAGCGGGCGGTGATTGCCGAACAGCAGGAACCGGACGTGACGCTTCGGCAGATGACGGAGGGCGCCAACGTCGTCGAGGACTACGGACATACGGGCGTGACACTGCGAGCCCATCCGGTCTGCTTCCTGCGCGATGATCTCACCCGCCGAAATATCGTCACCTGCTCTGATGCGACTTCTGCGCGAGACGGGCGCTGGCTGATGACAGCGGGTCTTGTTCTCGTCCGCCAGAAGCCGGGTAGTGCCAAGGGCGTGATGTTCATGACCATCGAGGATGAAACGGGCGTCGCCAATGTCGTCGTTTGGCCGAGCCTGTTCGAAAAGCAGCGCCGCGTCGTGCTCGGATCCTCAATGATGGCGATCAATGGTAAGATACAGCGGGAAGGGGGCGTCGTGCATCTGGTGGCGCAACGGATGTTCGATCTGACCGCCGATCTGGCAAGCCTTGGCGAGCGGGATAGTTTCCGGGTGCCGACAGGGCGTGGGGACGAGTTTGCCCATGGGTCACCCGGCAGTCCCGACAGTCGTGAGCGGCCGCCGATGGGCGTCAAGGCCCGGGAAATTTATGTACCTGACCTGCACATCGATACGCTGAAGGTGAAAAGCCGGAATTTTCAGTGAATGGCTTAGCGGAGCTGCTGGATACGGTGAATACCGGTTCAACGCGGTGTCAGTCTCAAAACATACTGATTTGGTCCGGCTTGGTGGAGATGAGTTTCGGCGTTGCCATCGGAAACGGATGCGTGGGAAGAGGGAGTGATGCGAGACGGGTATCGGTTTCTTGGGTAACGTGACAACGGAGTCCGGAAACCGGCCCGACGCCATACCGGGCAAAATACGGCTTTATAAGGTTATAACCGCGCTGGTCACCTGATTGATAATGGCGAAAAATCCAGTATGCGATCAAATCCGCCATCTGAATCAGGCGAGATGCCTTGGAATCCAGAAAGAGAGGCACTTCCGCAAAATTCCGAAGCTGCCCATTGGCGTGTCCCACATGCTTGAAGACGTGAGACAACGTTTGAATTCTTTCCTCGTAGCTGCTCTTATCGAGGATGACGAGTCCGCGCTGTGGGTTCTTTTTCTTGTAAAGCGTCTTCAGATATCCATCAAAGCACGAAGCGACTTCCTCGAAGCTGCGGGCCAAAATCTCATTGGGGCTAAAGAGCTTCTTCTCAAGAACGCACGCATATACTTTCAATTGTAGCTGCTTGTCGGCTAAAAGCGACAAGATGTCGACCACAGCTTGAACCCTGTCGTTCGGCGGCACACCTTTCCAGGCGCCATTTCCCGACCGCATCGGATTTCCGTGAAACTCGATGTCCCGAGGATTGGTTGAACTGAACCGCGCCGCGACCGGGTCGATCTGAGCTTCCAGCCAATGCGTTTGGCGTTCAAAGATGCTGAATCCGGCAAGGACAAAAAATTCCGAACTTGGATCATGTGAGTGACCTGACTCGTCCAGATACAGTAGATGCAACGGATCCCCCTGAAACGAAAAAGCGGACCGCATGCGGTCCGCTCGAATTCGGTAAGCCGAGTGAAACAATCGTTCAACGCACCGACGGATCAGCGCTCTCGACTATGACGAACATATATCTGCTGCGCCCAGGCTTTTCAAGAGGCCAGTTCGACGTCAGTAGAATTGGAGAATGTGACATGTTGACCGTCGGTCCGCTGGACCAAGACTACTCGTCGTCCTCAAGCGCCTTCAACCACGCCCCGTCGTCATTCATCTGGCTGGTGAGCCGTTCGATCACGCAAATGGCCTCCACCAGACGAACGCCATCCAGCTTGCGGTAATGTGCTGTCGGACGCCTGGACGCGATCAGCTTCTGCATGTCGTGGTTCAGTTCTTCGCGGTTGATAAACACGCTTTCGAAGACTTCGGACCAGTTGTTTCCTGAGAGAATGATTGCGTTCAGGTCACCAAGATCAAGATAGTTGATCAGTGGCGTCTGCCCCTCTCCACGTCGCAGCGCTGCTTCCCGGATCTCCCTTGCCTTTCCGCCCAAGTTGCCATTCACGCGTTGCTTGAACCACTTCTGGCCAAACTTCTGTGCGAGTTTGCGCGTGATAAAATCGCGCAATTCCTCCTCAAAAGTTCCGAGCGCCTGATAAGCATCGACACGCGTATCACTCGACCTGATTGACATTGAGACGCGCCCTACCGAAACGATCGCGATGGCCCCGCTCTTCGATCGCAACCCAGCTGTCAACCCGCTTTCGATCACGACGTCGAGTGCCATCGAAAGCTCCGCCTGCGCGAGCCCGGTATCGACGTCAGCGTCCTCGTACATCCGCCGACGCATTTGGGGGTCTCTCCAAAAGCGCTCGGGAAGATCGGGACGCGTCCGCCATTCACCAAACAGGTTCTGATAAGCTGATAGTGCGCTTGGTGCGACGTAGCCATGAATGTCGCCGGCACCTGCAAAGGCTGACAACTTCAATCGTGTCGTTTCGAATTCTCCGAAGAGACCGCTGTGCAGGCCCAAGGATGCGCTTAGGTGGACACTGGCGCCAGAGCTCTGCGAAATCGCCAGTGCGGCGTCGCGAATTTCATTGATCCTCGCTACCTCGAGTTGGCTGGAATAGAGGCCAGCAAAGTTCGGCACGGATACATCAGTGAGGATGGACGCCCACTGATTGGTCCTGACCGACAGCGCAAGCAGGTCGCTCATCGACTGGAGCGCTGGATCAATTCGGAATGACAGCTGCTCTGCAAGGCGCGCGTAAGCTTCTGAAATTCCGCTGCCAGCAGAAGCCAGTGCGAGAAAGTCTGAATACGCACTTTTTGTCTCCCCGCCCAGCAGCCCGCCCGATGAACCCGAAACAAGCTTTTCCCTAATCCCGGACATTTGTTCTTGCAGTCGAAGCCAAGTTGGGTCGCCAAACAAACTGCTATGCGCCGTGTCCAGGGACGACTGCAGTTCGGCGAATTTGGAGCCCAGAACAGCCGTTTCGCGAAGCGCTTCCATTGCCTTAAATGTCTCGGACTGGCGGTATGTGTCCAGTACACCCAGTGTTGGGGATGCGGGGATGCCGGTGAGCGCTCCGAAATCAGGAGTACGATAAGCATCCAGAAGCTTTTGCGTCGGCGATTCAGTGATGTCCCGCATCATTTTATCAAATGCACCACCGCCCAGACCGGCTGCGATGTCTGCAATACTCTTATTCGCCATGCGACACCGTCTTGTTGATTAAAGGATGCCCAACCGAGTTCAAACCCTAGGTAGATATAGTAATTTAGACCGAATTCACCAACGCATATGTCGAAACCGGGAGTGGAAATTCATTCAGCGAATGGCGTCCCCCCCGCGGGTCGGGCTGATGGCTGCGCTGAAGCCTACAGTCTTCACCCTGCGGGCTCTCATGCCTGACGCGGGCAATGATTTATCCCGCAACGATGTTTGGCGACGACATGAGGTATCAGCACCAGTACGGCTGGCAGACTATAACCATCCGCCTCCGGGGGCAGAGGGTGGGTTGGTCATCCGAGGCCTAGAGCCGCTGCAGACTCCAACCATTGGCGTTTCCAACCCCGCTCATCTGTCTGGCATCCCTAATCCAGTCCCGTCCTTGACGGTCAACCCCAAGGGGGTTCGCAGCTACTGCGACCTCTTGGCCGTGCCTGCGAGGTGACCGCGGACAGGCCCGGATCAAACGGGCGCCATCGAGCGGGGATCGGCCCCGCCACCGGATGGAGCCTCACATGTCGGATCTCAGCCTTGCACAAAACCACGCACTCGATCTTGCCCGGACCCTGATGGTCCCGGTCACCCTCTTCGAAATCGATGGCGAGATCGGCGTCATGCCTTCCGCCGAGTATGACGGCGATGAAGACGCCATCATCAACGAATATGACCCCTTTGCTTACGGATCGGCTCATTGAGCCGATCACCCCTTTGGGGGAAGGCGTGCCGCTTGCGCTGATGCGCGCGAAAGGGAGGCTTCGCCGCGATCTTTCCCGGCAGATCTACACATTGCGAACCGCGCCCTTGCGCGCTTCCATCTTCGCGGCCTGGGCGCTGCCAGTCCGAAAAGTCAGGAAAGCTAAAGGAAGTGATATGGAAAAGAAGGACATAGAGGAGCTGCGTGCCCGGGTGGGCTGCGCAGCCGTCCTTGAGCATGACGGTTTCGCAATAGACAGGAAAGAGAGCACGCACCGGGCGGTAAAATTCCGTCGCGACGACGACATCATCATCGTCATCCACGACGACAGAGGCTGGTTCGACGCCCGTTCGGATGCCAAGGGCGATGTTTTCGCGCTCGCAAGCTATCTCCATGGGATCGGTTTTGCAGAAGCCCTGGCGGCTGTCGGCGATCTGGTCGCGTTTCAGCCAAGCGCAGCGACCTGGGAGAAGCCTCTTCGTCAAACGCAAACTGAGGCTTCGGTCGCTGACCGCTGGAACCATAGAAAACGGCCATGGCGCGCTTCGGCGACCTGGAGGTATCTGCATCAATGCCGCGCCCTGCCATGGCAAGTCATCTCCGCAGCGATCGAGGCAGACGTTCTGCGCGAAGGACCCTACGGCTCGATGTGGGCAAAACATGTCGATGAGGCTGGCACCGTCATCGGCTGGGAGGAGCGCGGTCCGGAATGGCGCGGCTTTTCTACCGGCGGCGCCAAGGCGCTCTTCCAGTTTGGAATGGATGGCGCTCGTCGGATCTGCGTCACAGAGGCGGCAATCGACGCGCTCAGTCTGGCGGCGATCGAACAGGCGAGACCCGACACGCTTTATGTCAGCACCGGTGGCGGCTGGTCGCCGTTGACCGCTCAGGCGTTGGAGACTCTGGCTTCCGGGGAAGGCGCGTGGCTGGTGGCCGCGACCGACAACAATGTCCAGGGAGAAGTCTTCGCCGATCGCCTGCGCCAGATGGCGGATAGCGCCGGTTGCAATTTCTCGCGGCTGAGGCCGCAATGTGAAGACTGGAATGAGGAATTGAAGGAGAGGAGAGAGAGAAGAGAGCTGCCGCATACGCGGCCAGCGCATCAAGGGTGAAGCTGCCGCCCGCCTGACGGCGGCCCTTGACCCGCTGCCCGCGAGGCGCCGGCTGAGGAGGGGTGATCAAAGGACTGAAAGAAGAGGTCGATCAGGCTTCCGCTTCGGTCCGCAACCCCAAAAGGAGCAGCCGATGTTCAATCCTCCCACCATCCGTAAAGTGTTCGAAGGTGTGGCCAGCCGCCACGAAATGTACGCCCTGTTCAATCGCCACAGCCAGTCGCCTTTCGACGATGACCGTATTTCCGGCAGACGCTACGTCGGCGAGTGGTTCGAGATATCCGAAGCCGACCATGACCACATGTTCGAGATCCTCCCTCCGCTGTTTTACCGTGGCGACATGTTCGCCATGCGCGAGTTTTTGGCCGCCAGCGTCACCAGCGTGTTCTTTGCGCTGACGATCGATGATCGCTCCCGCTGGTTTCACGGCTATTGCGACCTAGGCGATCGCCAGTCGCCCGACCGCATGCGCGCCGAAATCATCGCCCGCGAATCCCGTCCGGTGCGAGCGATGAACCGACAGGAAAAGCTCGATCATATCTGGAGCGCGACCGGTCCGGATTTTCGTGGTTATGCCGACGGTCGCTTTCCAGTCGATCTGCGCAATCGCCAGATCGTGCTCGTCTATCCCTCTGCTCAAGGCAAGATCTGGAAGCTGCTCGATGATCTGACCGACGAGGAGATCGCCGCCAAGCTGCCCGTGCAATTCCGTCTTTTGCCGGAAACCATCGCTGCCTGACGGCATCCTTCACTTCCAAACCTCCACTATCCGCCTCCTGGCAACACCCGCAGTCAACAGCCGGTGTGCCTCGGCGCGACCAATCACAGGAGTTTTCCAATGGCGCATGACGATCCTTTCACCGTCGACCTGTTCGGCAATACAGCTCTGGCATCCGGCTTCGATCTCGGTGTGCCGGGTTTCGCAGCAGACTTCGGGCCCGTTATCGAAATCGACCTCCGGCCCTCGAAACCGGCGCCAGCCGCTCCGGTCCGCAAAGAACCGAAAACCACGCAGGTACGGACGAAGGTTGATTTCCGGCTGCAGGGCTCTCGCGGTCTCGCAAAATCTTGGCGCGACTGTGCGCGTGACAATATCGCCGCCATCCTGCTGGCGAACGAGATCGAGCGCCAGGGCCTGCCGGCTCGTCCTGACCAGCAGGCCAGACTGATCAAGTTCACCGGCTTCGGCGCGTCGGATCTGGCCAACGGCATATTCCGCCGTCCGGGCGAGGAAGCGTTTCGCAAAGGCTGGGAGGAGCTCGGCGGCAATCTTGAAAGCGCCGTCGCGGCCGGGGACTACGCATCTCTGGCGCGCTGCACCCAATATGCCCATTTCACGCCCGAGTTTATCGTCCGCGCCATCTGGGCAGGCTTGATCCGCTTGGGGTTCAAGGGTGGCCGGATCCTGGAGCCGGGTATCGGCACGGGCATGTTTCCGGCGCTGATGCCGGATGCTGTCTCCAAGGTGAGCCATGTCACAGGTATCGAGCTTGATCCCGTCACCGCCCGTATCGTCCGGCTGCTGCAGCCACGGGCCAGAATCGTCTGCGGCGATTTCGTCCGCACCGACCTGCCCGACCATTTCGATCTGGCGATCGGCAACCCGCCGTTTTCTGACAGGACGGTGAAGAGTGATCCGGCCTTCCGGTCTCTCGGCTTGCGGCTGCATGACTATTTCATCGCCAAGTCCATCCACCGGCTGAAGCCCGGCGGGCTAGCGGCCTTCGTCACCTCGTCCGGCACGATGGACAAGGGCGACGCCCGCGCCCGCGAACACATCGCCGGCATGGCCGATCTGATTGGCGCGATCCGCCTTCCCGAAGGCAGCTTTCGCGCAGACGCTGGCACGGATGTCGTCGTCGATATCCTCTTCTTCCGGAAACGCCGCGTCGAAGAGCAGGCTGGAGACGATAGCTGGCTCGATCTTGCGGATGCGTCGGTGGAAGGTGAGGGCGACAGCGTCCGTATCAACAGGTGGTTCGCCGATCATCCCGACATGGTGCTGGGACGGCATGCGATCACGTCAGGTCCCTTCGGCG
Source organism: Sinorhizobium sp. RAC02 (assembly GCF_001713395.1). Taxonomy (NCBI): domain Bacteria; kingdom Pseudomonadati; phylum Pseudomonadota; class Alphaproteobacteria; order Hyphomicrobiales; family Rhizobiaceae; genus Sinorhizobium; species Sinorhizobium sp. RAC02. The sequence goes on from NZ_CP016451.1 coordinate 150,896, forward strand.
AGGCCTATACCTGCCTCCCGATCGGTGATGATCTCGAGACGAGCCTTAACGCCGCGATCAGTCAGCTCCCGGCCGGGGTCTACGACGGCGAGCCTTCCGCAATCGACTTCGCCCTCGAGGACGAAGTCGCGGAAGCCATGGCAGTGCGCGCTGATGATCCAAAAGTTCGCGAAGGCAGCTATTTCATCGGCAAGGCCACGGCGCTGATGCAGGTGGTGGACGGGGTTGCTGTCCCGGTAGAGGTCAGGAAGGGTCGCAGCACCGACGGCATCCTCGCCAAGCATGCCCTGATAATCCGAAAGCTGATCCCGATCCGCGACGCTGTCCGGCTCATTCTCAAGCTTCAGGAACGCGACCAGCCCTGGCAAAAGGCGCAGGTGTCGCTGCGCATCGCCTGGTCGAGTTTCTTCCGCGAATTCGGTCCGATCAATTTCACCTCCGTCTCGACACCGCAGGATCCGGAAACCGGCGAGGTCAGGGAGGTTCATCGCCGGCCAAATATCGCGCCGTTCCTCGACGATCCCGATTGCTGGCTGGTCGCCTCGATCGAGGACTATGATCTGGAGAGCAACACGGCCAAGCCCGGGCCGATCTTTACCGAACGGGTGATCGCGCCGCCGCCCGCGCCCGTGATCACTTCAGCACTCGACGCGCTCGCCGTCGTTTTGAACGAACGCGGTCATGTCGATCCCGATCATATCGCCGAGTTGCTGCACCGCGACGTTGAGGATGTTATCGGCGAACTGGGAGAGGCAATCTTCCGCGATCCGTCCAATGGCTCCTGGCAGATGGCTGATGCCTATCTGTCCGGTGCGGTTCGTTCGAAGCTCACAGTCGCCCGCGCTGCGGCTGAGCTCGATCCAGTCTTCGCGCGGAACGTGACGTCGCTTGAGTGCGTCCAGCCCGCCGATCTCAGGCCCTCGGATATCACCGCACGTCTCGGCGCACCGTGGGTTCCCGCCGACGATGTCGTCGCCTTCGTCAGAGAGACTATGGAGGCTGACATCTCCATTCATCATCTGCCGGAACTGGCGACCTGGACAGTCAATGCCCGTCAACTCGAATGGTCGGCGGCCGGCACCACGGAGTGGGGCACCCACCGCCGCCATGCCGGCCAGCTTCTCTCCGACGCCCTGAACTCGTCCGTGCCGCAGATCTTCGACACCGTCCGCGACGGCGAGACCGAGCGACGAGTGCTAAACACGGTGGAGACGGAAGCCGCCAAGGAAAAGCTCGCCAAGATCAAGACCGCTTTCCAGTCCTGGATCTGGTCGGATCCGGATCGCACCGACCGGCTGGCGCGCGTCTATAACGACACCTTCAACAATATCGCGCCGCGATCTTTCAACGGTGATCACCTGCAACTCCCCGGCGCCTCAGGCGCCTTTTCTCTTTATAGGCATCAGAAACGCGGGATCTGGCGGGTTATTTCGGCAGGTAGCACTTATCTCGCTCATGCCGTTGGTGCCGGCAAGACGCTGACCATGGCCGCCGCCATCATGGAGCAGCGGCGGCTCGGCCTGATCAACAAGGCGATGCTGGTCGTGCCCGGCCATTGCCTGGCGCAGGCCGCCCGCGAGTTTCTCGCCCTTTATCCCAATGCCCGGATCCTGGTCGCCGACGAAACGAACTTCGTCAGGGAGAAGCGCCATCGCTTTCTGTCGCGGGCAGCAACCGCCAACTGGGACGCGATTATCATCACCCATTCGGCATTCCGGTTCATATCCGTGCCATCGGCGTTCGAGGCGCAAATGATCCAGGACGAACTGGAGCTTTACGAGGAGCTGCTGCTCAAGGTCGAGCGCGACGACCGGCTGTCGCGCAAGCGCATCGAGCGCATGAAGGAAGGTCACAAGGAACGGCTCGAATCCCTTGCCACTCGTAAGGACGACCTGCTGACCATCTCCGAACTCGGGATCGACCAGATCATCGTCGACGAGGCGCAGGAATTCCGCAAGCTGTCCTTTGCCACCAACATGTCGACGCTGCGCGGTGTGGATCCGAACGGCTCGCAGCGGGCCTGGGACCTGTTCGTCAAATCCCGCTTCATCGAGACGAAGAACCCGGGCAGGGCGCTGGTGCTGGCGTCTGGCACGCCGATCACCAACACGCTCGGCGAGATGTTCTCCGTGCAGCGGATGATCGATCCGGCAGCATTGTCGGAGCGTGGTCTGCACGAGTTCGACGCCTGGGCCTCGACCTTCGGCGACACCTCGACCGAACTCGAACTGCAGCCGTCGGGTAAATACAAACCGGTGACGCGCTTTAGCCAGTTCGTCAACGTCCCGGAACTGATTGCCATGTTCCGGTCCTTTGCCGATGTCGTGCTGCCCGCCGATCTCAGGACCTATGTGAAAGTCCCTGATGTCTCCGGCGGTAAGCGCCAGATCGTTACCGCCGAACCGACGGCAGCCTTCAAGGCCTACCAAAAGCGGTTGGACGCACGCATCAAGGCGATCGAGATGCGCGATGGCCCGGCCAAGCCCGGCGACGACATCCTGCTCTCGGTCATCACCGACGGCCGTCACGCCGCCATCGATCTGCGCCTGGTCGATCAGGCCATGGGCAATGAGACCGCCAACAAGCTGAACGCACTTGTCACGAACACCCATCGGATCTGGCAGGAAACGGGAGAGGCAGAGTATCGTCGCAAGGACGGCAAGGCGTTCGATCGGCTCGGCGCCGGCCAGTTGATCTTCTCCGATCTCGGTACGATCAATGTCGAGGCATGCCGCGGTTTTTCCGCATACAGATGGATACGCGATGAGCTGGTCCGCAAGGGTGTGCCTGCCTCCGAAATCGCCTTTATGCAGGAGTACAAGAAGTCGGACGCCAAGCAGCGGCTGTTCAACGACTTCAATGCCGGCAAGGTCCGCGTGCTGATCGGCTCGTCGGAAACCATGGGCACCGGCGTCAATGTTCAGGCACGACTGAAAGCCCTGCATCACCTCGATGTGCCGTGGCTGCCATCGCAGATCGAACAGCGCGAGGGCCGGATCATCCGCCAGGGCAACCAGCATGATGAGGTCGATGTCTTTGCCTATGCGACGCTTGGTTCGCTTGATGCCACGATGTGGCAGAACAATGAGCGCAAGGCTCGTTTCATTGCCGCCGCCCTGTCAGGCGATACCAGCGTCCGGCGGTTGGAGGACATGGGTGAGGGGCAGGCCAACCAGTTCGCCATGGCCAAGGCCATCGCGTCAGGCGACGAGCGGCTTATGCAGAAGGCCGGGCTGGAGGCCGAGATCGCGCGTCTCGATCGGCTGCGGGCCGCACATATCGATGACCAGCATGCAATCCGGCGGCAGATCCGCGATGCCGAGCGGGATATCGAGTTCTCCAGCCGCCGGATCGAGGATGTGGGCAAGGACATCGACCATCTGGTCCCGACCATGGGGGATGCTTTCTTGATGCAGGTCGGAAACGCGGAATTCGACGAGCGCAAGCTCGCTGGGCGCGCGCTGATGAAGGAAATCCTGACGCTGGTTCAGCTACAGGAGGAGAAAGAGGTGATCATCGCCACCATCGGCGGCTTCGATCTAGCCTATCATGGCGAACGGTTCGGTAAGGATGGCTATCGCTACGACACGCTGCTTCAACGTACAGGTGGTGACTACGAGATCGACCTGGCCGTCACCACGACGCCCATCGGTGCCATCTCCCGGCTCGAGCACGCGCTTGGCGGGTTCGAACATGAACAAGAAAGCCATCGCATTCGCCTCGCCGATGCGAAACGTCGCCTCGCCTCCTACACGCCGCGTCTGGGTGAAAGCTTCTCATTCGAAGCGGAGCTCGAACTCAAGCTGAGCCAACTGGACGAGATCGAACGGGATCTGGCGGCAACCGCGGACGAACCAGAGGAGGATCGCCAGCAGGCCGCGTGAACAGCGGCATATCTTCGGTCACTTGAAACAGGGTCGGACGATACACATCTATCGGTCATCACCCGTTTCGATAGTTTCCTGCAGTGGCGATTGCCGCGCGTTTGAAACTGTCCGGGTTGGAAGGGCGCTCCCCGAAAGGGTCGAGCGCCCTTTCGTTTTGGCACCTTCGGAAGCTACACGCCGAGCTTGTAGATCGCCGCATTGTCCTGCACATCTCGCAGGCCCTTATACGAGGCATGCCGCAATTTGCCATCGTCGGTCCAGGCTCGATATTCGATCTCGGCAATCAGTGTCGGCTGAACGAACACGACCCCCTTCTTATCGACGGCAACCGGAGCACGCTTGGTCTTCAGCGTGTCGAGCATCCGGCGCAGTTCGAGTGCATCTTTTTCTTTGAAGCCAGTCCCGACCGAACCGACATAGACGAACGCGGTGCCTTGGTATGCCGCGAGCAGCAGGCTGCCGATCCCGCCGCGTGCCGCGGTCGACGGCTCGTAGCCCACAATCACGAAGCTTTCGCTCTGGATGCATTTGATCTTTAGCCAATCGCCAAGCCGACCCGAGCGGTAGGCACTGTCGCGGTGCTTGGCGATGATGCCTTCCAGGCCGTGTTCGCGCGCGGCCGCCAGAAGTGTCACGCCATCGGCTTCGACCTCCTGCGATACACGGATCGCTCCTTCGCTTTCGCCGATCAGATCTTCCAGGAGGTGACGACGTCCGGAAAGCTCCATCTTCGTCAGGTCGTGACCATCGAAATACAACAGGTCGAATGCGTAGAGGATGGCATCGTCTGACGCTTGTCTGCCCCCGCGCCCACCGAGCGACCGCTGCAGCGCCCCGAAGTCCGAGCGGCCCTCGGCATCTAGCACGACGGCTTCCCCATCGAGAATTGCCGTTCCTACGCCGAGCTTGCGCGCAGCGACGGCGATTGCCGGAAACCTGTCGGTCCAGTCATGACCGCCACGGGTGATGATCCGCACCGAGTTTGGTTCGATATGGACCGCGATACGATAGCCGTCCCATTTGATCTCATAGATCCAGTCCGGTCCGGACGGTGGCTTTGGTTTCAACAGCGCCAGGCACGGCTCGATGCGATCGGGCATAGGATCGAAAGGGAGCTGCGGTTGCGCCGGATCGCGGATTTTAAGCGGTCGCGAGCGGATCGGGAGATCCGTCTCCCGCAAAAGCGGCTGGGATTTTTTGCGCGGCGGCTTTGTCATGGCCAGAGTTCAGCAGCAATTGCTTAAAATCGTCTGACATCGCTGGAAAATGGAAGGGAGGATGAGAGGGAAGGGAAGGAGAAGGACGAGGAGACGGAAACCGGTTCGCAAGGACGGCCCAACGGCTGACGGATCCCTCAATCGCGCCGGTCGCCGAGACCGGGCCAGCTTGCCTCGCAAGGCAGGTGTGCCTCGCTCCTCCGCAAGCCAGGTCTGCTCCGGCGCAATTGCAGCCGCCGGTCCGTCCTGCGGTTCGGGAGATGTCTTCGAGAAGAAGATGAGGAGGCAAGGACAGTCCGTCCGCCCGAAGCTCAAGAGGTAATTCCCATGCAGTTGATTACAGCCGATCCGCGCAGCCTGAAGGACAATCCCGACCGGTCCCGTCAGTCGAAATCCTCGCCGCAGTCTGACGCGCTGCTCTGCGCATCGATCAGGGCCATCGGTGTCGTGCAGCCACCGATCGTCAAACTCGATCCGGAGGGCGGAAACAGCTATATCATCGTGTTCGGCCATCGCCGTGCAGCACAAGCCATCGCCGCGGACCTCGTGGAAATCCCTCTTCTGCTGGCGGATCCCTCCGACGATCTCGGCGCCATGCAGTCATTTGCGGAGAATATCGCCCGCGAACCGCTGAACCCTGTCGACCAGTGGCGCGCCATCGAACGGCTGGTGGCTCTTGGATGGACCGAGGAGTCGATCGCCATGGCGCTGGCACTCCCCAGCCGGCAGATCAGAAAGCTGCGGCTGCTGGCCAATATCCTGCCTGCCATGCTCGACCAGATGGCGCGGGGCGACATGCCGAACGAGCAGCAACTGCGCACGATCGCCGCCGCTGGCGAGGGCGAGCAGGCCGAGGTCTGGAAGAAGTACAGGCCGAAGAAGCAGGACCCGCAGGTCTCGTGGTGGGAGGTTGCCCGGGCACTGACCACGACCCGGATGCTGGCCAAACATGCAAGCTTCGGTGACGATCTGGCACAAGCCTACGGCATCACCTGGGTCGAGGACCTGTTTGCTCCCGCCGATGAGGACAGCCGCTATACGACAGATGTCGAGGCGTTTCTCGGCGCCCAGCAGGAATGGCTTGCCAACAACCTGCCCAAGCGTGGTTCGGTCATTGAGGCTAATGAGTATGGCCAGGCCAAGCTACCGTCTAAGGCACAACAGGTCTACGGCAAGCCGGGCAAGGGTGACCTGACCGGCTGGTATATCAACGCGCGTGACGGGTCGGTCCAATCGGTTGCCTACCGCATGCCCGAAGTGAAGAAGCCGAAGTTAGTCAAGGATTCCGATGGTGTCGAAACCGTCGTTGACGAAGTCGAGGTAACAAAGGCGCGGCCCGACGTGACCCAGAAGGGTCTCGACATGATCGGCGATCTGCGGACTGACGCTCTGCACGAGGCACTCGCCCGTGCGCCGATCGAGGACGACACGCTGATGGCTCTGCTCATTCTGGCCTTCACCGGCACAAATGTCAGCATTGCCAGTGGCGCATCGGACAATCCCTACGGTCATGCGAAATGTGGGCCGCATGCTGCCCGGCTGATCGGCGAGGACGGCAAGCTGTCCTTCGATCGAGAGACGTTGGTGCAGGCTGGACGTTCGGTGCTGATCGAAGTCCTGTCTCTCCGGCGCAATCGCTCCGATAGCGGACTGATCGCCCGTATTGCCGGGGATGCGATCGGCGCCGATCAATTCCTGCCCAATATGGCAACGGAAGACTTCCTCTCATGCCTGTCACGCAATGCTCTGGAGGCTGCTGCGGAAACGGCAGGTGTCCCCGGCCGGATCAAGGTGAAGGACACCCGGGTGGCTTTTATCAAGCACTTTGCCGACGGAAAGCTGGTGCATCCGGCAGCGCTGCTGGCCCCATCCACTGATGACGTGCGGTCGTGGGTTGGACGCTACATCAGCGCCGACAGCGGATTGGAGAATCCCGCTGTCGACCGCGATACTCTCGAAGATCAGCTTTCCGGCAGTGACCTCGTGCACAATTCCGCCGCCAAGGACGAGGTGGACGAGAGTTTCCGCGAGGCTGCCGAATAGCACCAGGCAACAGGATCTGAACCGACGCCGCTGGCTGATGCCGGCGGCGTTTCTGTTTCGAGCAATCAGAAGGAGTTTGTCATGGCTGAGATCCATGATGACATGGCCACAGAAAAAGCGGTTCATGAGGCTGAACTAAGGGCATTGGACCGGCCGACGATACGAGCAGGAGCATCGACGCCATGGGGTACGGCGCAGGTCTCGCGGCGATATGCCGACGGCATCGTTCTGCATTCGACGGCCAGCCACGGCGGGTTTCATCTCGACGAAAGTGCCAACCCGGCCGTCCACGCTCTCTTCCGAAATGTCGGCGGATTTTATGAGGAGGATTGTGAATGGGCGAAGGTTGCCCATACCTTTCCGACGCTGTTCACCGCCTATGAGTGGGGTCTGGCTGATCGCACGCTTCGCGACTATTTCCCTGATGCCTACGAGCGCGTCATGGGCGTCACACTGGACGGCAGTCAGTCTCATACGCGAGCCCGACGGGAATTTGAAAGGCGGCATCGCAACGACTGGGTGGTTATCGCAGCCCTCAATTCCGATCGCCAGCCTGGCTTTGTCGAGTGCATCGCGACGCTGGGTGGGATCCGGGGCGAGCCCGGCGAACGACGGTTCCTGGTTCCAGGCTCCGACTACACGATTGGCCGACATGGCTTCGTTATCGATCCACTGAAGCACCAGCCATATGATGGCCCGTCCAGCTTCGTGACCTGGGCGGCAAGGCAATGACTGCTGCGCTCACACACAGCGACCCACCTCGAAATCAGGTGATCGATTTCATCGAGCTCTATCGCAGGATCTGGGCGCGGCAGCAGGATTGCCGCTCCCGGCGGGCAGAGCGGACGAGGCGAACGAAGGCGCGTTGGAAATGCAAAACGCGGCATGGCCTACCCCAGATCATAGCACGCAGATCAACGGAGCCGGGTTCGAGTGGAAAGCCCGGCCACGGTGAGGGTGCGGTAAAGCGTTGATCGAAGCGCGGAAGCCATGGCACGGGGCAACCGGCATACACTGGAGTGTGCTGGGGTCGAGATTTATCAGTGGCCCTAGTGGGTGACGCGGCGTTGCCAAGGTCGGATCGCCATGGCGATTGCATCATGCTGTCCTGAACCAGATCGTCGGCCGGCACAGCACCTCGGTTTTGCTGCGGTCTGACATAGGCGCGTCCCGGTCAAAGGCCGCTTTCGCGCCGCGTTGCGGCAGGATCATCGCCTCGTCGCAAGGCAGGCCCGCGTCTGTCGCAGCCCGCAAGTGCGGGCAGCACCATCCGCAAACCATCCTCGCTCCTCCTGGCAATGCCCTGACCTTGGGCCGGGCCGCTGACGCCCATGTCCTTTTGCCCGCACCCGAGGGGCTGAGCCGGACGACGTCAGGCACCCCGGGCTTCGCTGAAACATCGCTCAAAAGGATCCGATCATGACACCGCTCAACCGCTCCACCCAGAAAAACCGTCCTGCAAAATCCCAGCGCGCCACCACCCTCGAAATGGTCAGGCACGCCTGCCCAGATACAGCCCAGGCACTGCGCATCTCCGAAAGCTTCGGCCTTGCCCTCATTGACAGCGACGGGATCCGCGATCTCCACCGCGGCCAGTTGATCGAAAGCGCCGATGCCCTGAAGGACGGCCTCGCCGAAAAGGCCATGCAGATCCACATGCAGCGCATCGTCGGATCGTTCGTCGGCTCCGCCTACGGCGCCGGCCAATTCTACTCCCGCGCGGTCACAGAAGCCCGCGATCTCACCACGAAGCTTTCCAACGATACCAGGGATGAGGACCTCGACGGCCCTGTCGGTTTCGACAGCCGCGCCCAGCGCAAGCGCGAGTTCGCAGCCGACATGGGCCTGCAGGCCCACGTGCTTCGCATGGCAGCCGAAGGCGCCGTCTCTGCCTACGAAGACATTACAGGCGAAACCTGGAAGCCTTACGAGCGCACGGTCGAGCAGCCCGCCAACTCCGTCGACAGACAAGCCGCGACGGCCCAGATGTCAGCCTTCGAGTAGCCGAGCCGCGGGGCTTCGGCCCCGCTTTTCTCCAATGCCCGCAACGCCGTTGCGACGTGTTTCGGAACAAGAAAAAAGGGCCGACGGAAAACCGCGGCCCATAAAGTGTGAAGGTCATGGACCTCCAGAGGGGAACAGCTGCTGCGGCGGAACTGGGAGGAAGCCGCCATATGCATCAGCTGAAGTCAGTATGCCCGAATTTTCATCACGCCGCACCTGATTTTTGTGCCGTGCAGCTATGCATTGGCTGCTTTTTTCACATGTATTGCTGGGTAATCCGGTGACGAGCGGCGCTTTTCGCCGCGGTAGATCGGTCAAAATCTGATAGAGTATACTAGCGTATCGGCGCTTTATATCCGCGGGTGAAAGGTGCAAACTTCATGCTGCAGCCCTCGCTCGCGAAAAGGCTCCCGGCGGCATTCCCACATGCCGATTGAAGGCGACGCTGAAGGCGCTTGTCGATCCGTAACCGACGCGCTGGGCGATGTCGGCCATGGCCATATCTTCGCGTAGGAACTCTTTCGCTAGCGCCATCCGCCACCCCGTCGCGTACTCCATTGGCGCGACCCCGACCTCTCTGCGGAAGCGATCGAAGAAGGTGGAACGGGACATGGCGGCTTCCCGAGCAAGCGTCTCCACCGTCATGCTGCGGCCCGGATCTGCATGGATCCGGCGCAAGGTCGGTGCCAGCATCGGATCGGCCATGCCACGCAGGAGACCCGGCGGCGCTTTGGCACTTGCCGCCGATCGTAGTGCATCGATGAACAACACCTCGAGCAACCGGTGAAGCACCATCTCACGCGCGACGCGGTCAGCTCGCGTTTCCTCGTTTATCATGCGGACGAGAGCCATCAGCCGCTCTTCGCCGTGAACATGGATGACTTCCGGCAGCAGCGATACGAGAAGAGCTTTGTCATCCGAGCCGAACGCACAATGCCCGACCAGGGCCTTGATCTCTGCCGGTGCTTCCGGGTCGCCCAGGCGAAAGACGCCGGGGCTGGTCTCCAGACGTTGAGCAAGGGCGCCGCGTGGTAGCGGCTCCATGCTGCTCATCGTGAACGAGAACATCTTTGGGACGAGGACGAAGTCACCGGCAGTGAGCACCATTGGGTCACGACCGGCAATCGCCATCAGGCAACGGCCTTCGACGACAGCGCAGTAGAAGGGGCTCCCCAGTTCTGTGCGCTCAACCAACCACTGACCACCGCCCGTGACCAGCTTGGAGATCGACGGGCTTGGCTTGAGCAGCGAAACAACTTCGGTAACGGGATCGGTCATGTTTTCGGACTCATGCTAAATACTCTTGGACATACGCATATAGCAAGTCCGGGTGATCAGGTCCATCTTCAGGCCAGTTAAAAGTCAGGAGACAGAACATGCCAAAGATCTTCATCACTGGTTGCTCGTCCGGTTTCGGCCTCGCCATCGCGCAGAAATTCGTGGACGCCGGGTGGGACGTGGTCGCGACCATGCGCACGCCGCGCTACGACCTTTTTCCCTCGAACGACCGGCTCGAAATCCTGCCGCTGGATGTCACGAGCGCGGACAGTATCGCCAAGGCGGTCGACGCCGCCGGCACGATCGACGCTCTGGTCAACAATGCCGGCGTCGGCATGCTCAACGTGCTGGAAGGCACGGAGATGTCGAAGATCCGCGAACTGTTCGAGACAAACGTCTTCGGAGCAATGGCGATGACCAAAGCTGTGCTTCCGCAGATGCGGTCCCGTCGCTCAGGCGTCATCGTCAATGTCAGCTCCGCGGTCACGATAAGGCCTCTGCCCGCGCTGTCAGTCTACAGTGCAAGCAAGGCAGCGCTCAATGCCTTCACGGAAAGCCTCGCCCTCGAAGCGGCGCTGTTCGGCATCCGTGCCAAACTTGTTTTGCCTGGCTCGGCACCGACGACCGGCTTCGGCAAGAATGCTGTCTCGCGGATGGGCACGGAAATTCCCGAGCCATATACCGCCTTCGTCCACGATTACATGACGAAGCTGCGTTCCGGCACTGAGGTCACGACGGCGGATGCGGTTGCAGAGGCTGTCTGGCGGTCTGTGACGGAGATCGACGCGCCGATGAAAATCCCCGCCGGCGCCGACGCGGAAACCTCTTTCCGCGAAGCGGGCCATTTGCTCGCCTGAACATCACCATCCGAAATCCACCTTTGAAGGTCGAGACCCATGAACAATCTGATCAATCTCGCAAAGCATATTCCCACACCTGAAGCCACTCTCACCGTGGCATACACGCCGATCCGCCTTCCCATGCCGGGCCGCCAGCCACTGGAGCTGCGTGTGACTGCGCCCGCAAACGGCGACAAGCTGCCGATCGTGCTGCTGTCGCATGGCTATGGCCCTTCCAACTATATTCCGTCAAAGGACGGCTACGCTCCTCTCGCTCAGTTTTGGGCGGAGAGGGGGTTCGTCGTCATCCAGCCGACGCATGCAAGTTCGCGGGTCGGTGGCCTGACGTCAGATTCACCCGGCGCGCCGTTCTTCTGGCGCGAGCGTGTCGAGGAGATGAAGGCGATCCTTGACCATCTCGCGGAGATCGAACGGCAGGCGCCGGCCGTCGCCGGCCGGATGGATCATTCCCGCATCGGAGCGGTCGGGCATTCACTTGGCGGCCACACGGTTGGACTTCTACTCGGCGCGCAGCTGGACGGCGAGGATCTCTCTGAGCCTCGTATCTCAGCAGGCGTTCTTCTGACGACGCCGGGACGCGGCGGCAAAGATATGACCGAGGAGAACGCCGCAAGGTTTCCATTCTTCGACGTCGATTTCTCGACGGTCTCCACCCGCAGCCTGGTCGTTTGCGGTGATATGGACAATCCCCATTTTACAACGCGCGGCGCTGACTGGCATGCGGACGCGTTCCATGATGCGCCGGGCGCTAAAGCAATGCTGATGATGCACGGGGTCGGGCATGGCCTTGGCGGGATTGCCGCACTGGACGCAAAGGAAACGGAAACAGAAGCACCGGATGCGCTGGAAGCTACACGACGCCTCACTCTCGCCTGGCTTCAGACCGCGCTCGGTGCGGACGAGGGCGCTTGGCCCCAAGCGCGCTTAGCGTTAGAGCGTGACGCTGCACCGCTTGCCACGGTCACCGACAAGCAATTGTAGTCGCTGAAGCAGATCGGCACGATTGAAGCCGCGCCAATGAGAGATACCGGGCGCCACACTGGTGGCGCTCGATGCAATCTGCGGCATCCGTGGGTAGCGCAGATATCATCGAGTTCGGAAAGCACGCCAGCAACTCGTCCTTCATTCAGCGAGCATTCGGGGCCCCTGGCAAAATAAGTTTCAGTCCTGTGTGCAGGTTCTTGTCAGCAAACGTGGCTTTTGACTTTAGCTCTCGATCTAGGTGCTTGGGCGCTCGGCGATGCAATTTACTTCGATCACGCGCAGATGACGCATAGTCGTACGCCTTGTTCCGCCAGGCTGGCACGTCCACTGCGGTCTCGATGGGGCATGTCTGACCAAAGACCGCCTCGCGATGCTCGGCTCGATCGGCATCCGCAACGGCCGGATCGTTTTCTTCCCCTGTGCGCTGAAGCGCCCATTCTTCGCGGGCCAAGAAAGCCTCTCCTTTGGCCGTCCTCCACTGCGTTTCGGCCTTTCAGGTGCAGGCCGATCGCCTCCGGTCCTATCGACTGCCATCGAGGCCGCGATGGACGCGGCCCGAACAACCGAAAAGGAATACGACAATGGCAACCATCGGCTCTTTCACCGCTTCCGGCAACGGCTTCTCCGGCACCATCAAGACCCTCAACCTCAACGTCAAGGCAACCATCCGCGCCGTCGAGCGCACTTCCGAAAAGGGCCCGGACTACCGCATCCTCGCAGGAGCTACGGTCGAATTCGGCGCAGCCTGGAAGAAGACCTCGAACGAAGGCCGCGACTACCTCTCGGTCAAGCTCGATGACCCGAGCTTCCCGGCCCCGATCTACGCAACGCTGATCGAGGTCGAAGGCGAAGAAGGCCTCTCCCTCATCTGGTCCCGGTCGAACCGGGACTGACACTGGACGCCCCGCCTGACAAGGCGGGGCTCTCCACGTCAAGGATCACTTGTTCAGTGCATCCTTGAGCGCCTTGGCAGGCGCGAAGGTCAGCTTCTTCGAAGCGGCGACCGTCATTTTTTCTCCGGTCGCAGGATTGCGACCCTCGCGCTCAGGCGATGCCTTCACCTTAAATTTTCCGAAGCCGGGGATTGAGGTTTCTGCGTCGGAGCCTGCGGCATCGGCGATGGCCTGGAAGACGGCCTCGACAATGCCCTTGGCCTGAACCTTCGTCAGGCCGTTGTCGGCTGCGATCTTGTCGGCGATTTCATTGGTGGTGGTCATGGAATTCCTCGCATCTTGTTGTCAAAGATAAAATCCGTGTCAGCTTATGACCGGATTGTCATCGGCGACGATGGAGACGAGGGTCAGGTCCGCGGGATGTCCACAGGTCGTTTGGGCCGATAGCCCCGTTTGCGCTTTTCGCGCAGCACGTCAAAGAACAGATTGATGGCCTGGCTCTCGTTGTCGAACAAATGCACCATCTGCTGTCCCCGCGTACCGATCCGACCCCAAGCGCGTACAAGCGACACCTCGCCAAACAATGTCGGCTGGACGGCAAGGGCGTAAAACCGCGCCATGTTCTTTTCCGGCGCGATACGCTCGACATAGAGGTGGTAGGGCTGCGTGATCATGCCCGCAGAATCGCGCGTTCGGAATCTGCCGTCCAATGACAGTTTTGAATCGGTCGGGCATCATCGATTCACAACAGTGATCCGCCAGCGCCCGGATCATTCGCACCAGCTCCGGCGCGATCCATGCCACTTCCGCGCCATTCCTTCGGCGACGAGAATATCCCCGACCGAGCGCCGGTCGCGGTAGACGATCCTGAGCTTGCGACCGAAGCGATCTTCATCCCTGGCGGTCGTCTTGAACGAGAGCGGACCCGAATTAAGGATGTCGAGCAGACGCTGTTTTGCCGCAAGTCCGCGCTCGCGTTCGCGTTCGCATCTTGGCGGGCTAAGCTCAGGCGTGTCGATGTCCGCTATCCGGATCTTTTCGCCTCGAAACCAGAACGTATCGCCGTCCACCACGCAAGTGATGCGTTGCCCGCTTCCGCAGATAGAGAAGGCTTCGCTCGCGCTGCTTGCACTGCTTGAAGGCTGGGCTGAAGCAACAGATGCGAGGAAGCCAATGGCTAAGGGGGATAGGCTGGCAATTGCCATAAAAAGTCTCACTTTCATGTCTCCTCAGTATCTGTCGTCGGAGCGGCCTTATAGCTCTTCACCCCTTCTGTGATTGGCTTGTGAAACCGGTTTTCTCCAACGGACGCGCTCATGTCCTTGCGTCTGAACCAGATGGCCCGTCCGCATCTGAGCGGCGGATTGCCTGACGTGAACACGATCTGCTCGTCAGCGCGCATGCGCAGCACCTCATGCGGCAGGATCAGCGGCCGGCGGCTCAGCTGCCGGGAACGTGAGCGCGACGATCCCTTCATCCCTGACGAGCGGTTTGTCTGGTCCACCTCGACCGTCGTATCGCCGCAGCGTTTCGAGATATAGTCAGCAGTATCAGGATCGTTGATCGCGGCAAACGAGATCCACGACGCGGATTCGAACCACTTGCTCGTCGCGTCCCGCCCGCCATAGGCCTCGCGCATCTGGCCGATGGACTGGAAGATCATCGTCAGCGTGATGCCGTATTTGCGCCCGGCGTCGCGGGCGGTCTCTAAGATGCGCAGATAGCCGAGCCTGGCGACTTCGTCGAGCAGGAAGAGAGCGCGACCTTTCACATTGCCGTTTCGATTGTAGATGGCATTGAGCAGCGATCCGATAACCACGCGTGCCAGTCCCGGATGGGCTTCGAGGACCTTCAGATCGAGCGCAATGAAGATGTCTGTCCCGCCATCCGCAAGATCGTCGGTCGAGAAACTGTCGCCAGAGACGAGCGCGGCGTAGTTCGGATAGGACAGCCAGTGCGTCTCCTTCACCGCATTGGCGTACACGCCGGAAAAGGTCTCCGGCGTCATGTTGACGAAGACCGAAACGTTCTCCTTCACGAAGTCCGATCCCGACTGCTCGTAGATCTTCGTCAGGCGCGCCCGTAGCTGCGGCTCCGGCTCCGAGAGATTGGCTCTCACCCGACGCAACGTCTGGTCTTGCTCGTCCGTGTGCCCGGACAGGCAGACGTCGGCGATCAGAGCTGTCAGAAGCTGCATGGCCGACGCCCGGAAGAAGTCGTCGCGCGCAGAGGCAGAGCGGGGATTGTCGGTCATAATCCAGGTCGCGACTGCGACGATGTCTTCTTCTTTCGTGCTGCCGTGTCGCCCGATCCAGTCCAATGCATTGAAGCCGACGCCTGACGCAGAGGGATCGAGAATAATCACCTTCCGGCCAGCTTTGCGGCGATGCTCCGCTACCATCGGCGCCACCTCGCTCGACGGATCGAGGACGACGAGGCCGCCGCCCCACTTGAGCGCGGTTGGGACCGTTACCGACGTCGTCTTGAAACCACCGGAGCCGGCGAAGACGATGCCATGCGAGGAGCCGAAGGAGCCGTCGAAGCATAGGAGCGGGCTCTTGCCTCCCGCGCCCCAGGTCGACGGATCATCGGCGCGGAACGAAACCGCCGCAACGCTATCGCGATCGACACGATACCGTTCACCGACAACGATGCCGCCGGGATCGGGGAAGAGTTTTGCGGCCTCCTGCACCTTCATCCAGTCGGCCTCGCCATGCACCGCTCGCTTTCCCCCGATCCGCCGTGGTGCGGCTTTGGCAAAAGCTGCGTTACCCTTTATCGCGACGCGCAGTGCGAAGACGCCGGCGAGGAAAGTTGTCGATGCGCCAAGCATCGTTGCGGGGTCCGCATATCCGAGCACGGATTGTCCTTTCGGGATGTCGCCAGCGATCCCGGCCAGGCGAACGCCCTCGCGCAGGAGAGCGATAAGGATTGCCACTCCATTTCCGCTGAGGACGCCCCATCCTGCAGCCTTGATACCCACTGCGCCATTTGCGGCGAACAGAAAGATCGTGCCGATTGCAGCCGCGGTGGCATAGGGCAGCGCGAGGCCGATACGCCCGAGCATCAGCTTGGCCTGCGCGGTCTTACTGAGCGCGGCCAGCCAGTGTTCGATCCCCGGCATGAAAACCACGACGACGATCATCGTCGTGGCCGGGATGACGGCGAGTAACACTTTACTCGCCGTCATGAGCAAACGCCTCCGCGCCTATCGCCGTGAGGCGCGATTGCTCCGCATCGTTGCCCTTGAGGCGACGACTGGCGTCGATCAGCAGGCCGAGCAGCAGTGCCCGTTTCTGATAGCGCAGTCCTGCCTTGACGATGAGGCCACCGAGCTCGATTTTTTCGCGGGTGTCTTTCTTTCGTGCGTCAGCCGTCATTGTGCGGGCCATGCGTTCAAGCCTCACCAAGCCCGCCCGCAGGCGCGCCAGACGCGATCGTGGCCGATGTTTCACCACCGGTGCGACCATCCCCGGAATTCTTCTTCCCGGTCGCAACTCCTTTGCCTCCGCGAAACCGCCTGGTGATCTCCTCGAACGCAGCCTGTAGCTCGGTTTCCTCGATCTCGATCTCACCGAGACCGGCCTTCAGCGCGATCCGGCCGATGCGCTCGGCCTCGCGTGTTTCGGCTTGTCTAAGCTGATCCTGCAATCTGGCGATTTCTTCCCTGATCTTAGATGATGGCTTCTTCATTCCGGTCGCATCTCCCTGGAAATCTTGGCGGCTCTGTCCCGCTGCTAGATTTCCTCAAAAGCACATCCGGAAGGAATGTGCAGATCTGCACGTCGGCAAGGCCGACACTTTGGAGGATGATCCCGCCGTTCCGAAGGAGCGGATCCAAGGGCGCAATTATACGTCGCTGATGCGACGTGCTTGCCCACGGCCCTGGCGGGGCCGCCGTAAGGTTGCCGCTCGACCTGGCTGCTCTTTGGGAACGAGGTTCGAACCGGGAGTGTTTTACGCCGTGGCCATCGCCCACTTCTCAGCCAGCATTGTCAGCCGCGGCGGCGGCCGCAGCGTGGTGCTGTCTGCGGCCTACCGGCACTGCGCGAAGATGGAATATGAGCGCGAGGCCCGTACCATCGACTACACTCGGAAAGAGGGGCTGCTGCATGAGGAATTCATGCTTCCGGCCGACGCGCCGAAATGGGTCCGCGCGTTGATTGCTGACCGCTCTGTTGCCGGAGCTTCGGAAGCCTTCTGGAACAAGGTCGAGGCTTTCGAAAAGCGCTCCGATGCGCAGCTTGCCAGGGACCTGACAATTGCTCTTCCGCTGGAGCTCACCCCGGAGCAGAACATCGCGTTAGTTCGCGACTTCGTGGCAAAACACATCCACGCCAAGGGTATGGTCGCGGACTGGGTCTACCATGACAATCCCGGCAATCCGCATATCCACCTGATGACCACATTGCGTCCGCTGACCGAGGACGGGTTCGGATCGAAGAAGGTGGCAGTCATTGGCGAGCACGGCCAGCCGGTCCGCACGAAGTCCGGGAAAATCCTCTATGAGCTCTGGGCGGGTTCGACCGACGACTTCAATTCCTTACGCGATGGATGGTTCGAGCGGCTCAACCATCACCTGGCGCTCGGCGGCATCGATCTCAAGATCGATGGTCGTTCCTATGAGAAGCAGGGCATCGAGCTTGAACCCACCATTCATCTCGGGGTCGGGGCGAAAGCCATCGAGCGCAAGGCGCAGGAGCAGGGTGTTCGGCCAGAGCTCGAGCGGATCGAGCTGAACGAGCAGCGCCGCAGCGAGAATGCCCGCCGTATTCTTCGCAATCCAGGCATCGTGCTTGATCTGATCACGCGAGAGAAGAGCGTCTTCGACGCCCGAGATGTCGCCAAGGTGCTGCATCGCTATATCGATGATCCCGGGCTCTTCCCGCAACTGACGGCCCGTATCATCCAGAACCCCGAAGTGTTGCGTCTCCAACGTGACACGATCGAATTTTCCACCGGCGAGAAGGTGCCCGCCCGTTATTCGACCCGGGCGATGATCCGCCTTGAGGCGACGATGGTGCGGCAGGCGTTATGGCTGTCGAACCGGGACGGTCACGCTGTCTCTGAAGCTGCTCTGGACGCAACGTTCCGGCGTCATGAGCGGTTGTCGCAGGAGCAGAAAGCGGCGATCGAGCGGATCGCCGGTTCCGCCCGGATCGCGGCCGTGGTTGGACGTGCCGGTGCTGGCAAGACCACGATGATGAAGGCCGCCCGCGAGGCGTGGGAACTGGCCGGATACCGGGTTGTCGGTGGCGCGCTTGCCGGCAAAGCAGCCGAGGGGCTGGAAAAGGAAGCGGGCATCGAAAGCCGCACGCTGGCATCATGGGAGTTGCGCTGGAACCGGGGCCGTGACGTTCTCGATAACAAAACCGTCTTCGTCATGGACGAAGCAGGTATGGTGGCCTCAAAACAGATGGCCGGCTTTGTCGATGCCGTCGTCAGGGGAGGCGCCAAGATCGTTCTGGTCGGCGATCCCGAGCAGCTCCAGCCGATCGAGGCGGGTGCTGCCTTCCGCGCCATTGTTGACCGCATCGGTTATGCCGAACTCGAGACAATCTATCGCCAGCGCGAGGACTGGATGCGCAAGGCGTCGCTCGATCTGGCCCGGGGCAATGTGGAAAAGGCGCTGACCGCCTATGATGCCAATGTCAGGATCACGGGAACGCGTCTCAAGACCGAGGTGGTCGAGCGGCTCATCGGGGACTGGAACCGCGATTACGATCAGACGAAGACAACGCTGATCCTCGCGCATCTGCGCCGCGACGTTCGGATGCTGAACATTATGGCCCGCGAAAAACTCGTCGAACGCGGAATTGTCGGTGAGGGCCATGTCTTCAAAACGGCTGACGGTGTCAGGCATTTCGACGCGGGCGACCAGATCGTCTTCCTGAAGAACGAAGGGTCGCTCGGCGTCAAGAATGGCATGATCGCTCATGTCATTGAGGCCGCACCGAACAGGATCGTTGCTGTCATCGGAGAGGGCGATCAGCGACGGCAGGTCATCGTCGAGCAACGCTTCTACAGCAACCTCGATCATGGTTACGCCACCACGATCCATAAAAGCCAAGGCGCTACCGTCGACCGCGTGAAGGTATTGGCAAGCCTCTCGCTGGACCGGCATCTGACCTATGTGGCGATGACCCGCCATCGCGATGATTTGCAGCTTTACTACGGACGCCGGTCCTTCGCCTTCAACGGCGGCCTGGCCAAGGTACTCTCCAGACGGAATGCCAAGGAGACCACGCTCGATTACGAGCGCGGAAAGCTTTACCGCGAGGCGCTGCGGTTTGCGGAAAGTCGCGGCCTCAACATCGTGCAGGTGGCCCGCACGCTCGTGCGCGACCGGCTCGACTGGACACTGCGCCAGAAGACAAGATTGGTCGATCTCGGCCAGCGCCTTGCCGTCTTTGCAGAGCGTCTCGGTCTGCACCATCCCCCGAAAACCCAAACGATGAAGGAGGCTGCGCCCATGGTTGCAGGCATCAAGACATTTTCCGGTTCGGTCGCCGATACGGTGGAGCAAAAGCTCGACACCGATCCAGCCCTCAGACAACAATGGGAAGAGGTCTCGACCCGTTTTGCTTACGTCTTTGCCGATCCCGAGACCGCCTTCCGGGCGATGAACTTCGATGCGGTGCTAGCGGATAAGGAAACGGCCAAACTGGCGCTTCAGACGCTGACGATCGCCCCGGCGTCGATCGGACAGCTCAGGGGCAAGACCGGCATTCTTGCCAGCAAGACCGAGCGCGAGGACCGTCGCGTTGCAGACCTCAATGTTCCGGCCCTGAAGCGCGATCTCGAGCAGTATCTGAGGATGCGCGAGACCGCCGTGCAGCGGCTGCAGGCTGACGAGCAGGCATTGCGTCAGCGTGGGTCGATCGACATCCCGGCATTGTCGCCGGCGGCACATGTTGTGCTGGAGCGCGTGCGCGACGCGATCGACCGCAACGATCTGCCGGCGGCCATGGCATATGCACTGAGCAATCGGGAAACCAGGCTGGAAATTGACGGGTTCAACCAGGCCGTCACCGACCGCTTCGGCGAGCGTATCTTGCTCACCAATGCCGCGCGCGAACCCTCCGGAACGCTCTTCGACAAACTCTCCGAAGGGATGCAGCCCGAGCAGAAGGAGCGTCTGAAGGAAGCCTGGCCGATCATGCGCACGGCCCAGCAACTCGCCGCTCACGAGCGCACCGTCCAGACCCTGCGGCAGGCTGAGGATTTGCGTCTCGCCCAGCGCCAGACGCCGGTGATGAAGCAATGAGGCGGCGGCTTCTCCTGTTCCTGGCCGGCGCGAGCGGGGCGATCGCCGCTCTGGCGGCAATCGCATACTTCGGCGGCTTTCGATTGAACCTGACGCCGAGCGAGCCGCTTGGGCTCTGGCGTATCATGGCCCTGCAGCGTCCGGTCGAGGTCGGCGATCTCGTGTTCATCTGCCCACCGGCGACCGCGTCATTCGAGGAGGCACGGCGCCGCGGCTATGTCAGGAGTGGCCTCTGCCCCAGTGGCTTTGCGCCGCTTATCAAGACAGTGGCGGCACTTCCCGGACAGCATGTCGAAATCGGCGCAAATGTCACTGTCGACGGCAGGCCTCTCGCCTCATCGATCGTTCGCGCGAGCGATGGCGAGGGCAGGCCGATCACACCGTTCAAAACCGGCATCGTGCCATTGAGAAATCTGTTTCTTCACTCATCCTTTGCGAGCTCCTATGATAGTCGGTACTTCGGGCCGGTTCCCGACTCGGGCCTTCTCGGCCTGGCGCGGCCGGTCCTCACTTTCGATCCATAACAGGCGGCGATCCTGCCTGATCATTACCGTATCTGTCGCTTGCGGATGGACTGCCTGGAGCGGTCATGTCTTGGCGCTTCCTGTCGCTGTGTTGTTTCCAGCGCTCTGGGCGATGTCGCCGTCGCGGCTGACGGCGTTGCTCGTGTCCGCCGGATATTTTCTGGCTGCCTCGCGTGGGCTGCCGCAGGGTGTCGCCAACTTCTATGCCCCCGATCTCTGGCCTGGGCTTCTGCTCTGGACAGCCGCTTCGCTATCCTTCGTCGGCGTCCATGCGGCACTCTGGGAGGCGCAACCGGAAGGCAAGTCTTGGGGAGAAGGTCGAACGGGAATGGCAATGGCGGCGCGCTATCTGGCGGCGGCGATGCTCATGGGACTGCCGCCCCTCGGCATAACCGGTTGGGCACATCCGCTGACCGCTGCAGGCGTGCTCTTTCCGGGATGGGGATGGTGGGGGCTGGTCGCGATGACAGCCGGCCTCGCGATGATGACATCGCGATATTGGCCGGCTGCCGCCATCGTCCTGGGAGGATTCTGGCTCTGGTCCGCCGCTACGTGGACATCAGCGAATCTACCCGAGGGATGGAAGGGCGTCGATCTCGAACTGGGCGAGAGCCTCGGACGAGACGGCTCGCTCGACTATCACCGTGACCGGATCGCAACGGTGCGAACGGCTGCGGGGGAGAAAACCCGCTTCATCGTTCTTCCCGAAAGTGCACTGGGCTTCTGGACGCCGACCGTCGCGAGGCTCTGGCAACAAGGCTTGCGAGGCTCGGAGTTAACTGTGATCGCCGGCGCGGCTGTCATCGATCCGGGCGGCTACGACAATGTCATGGTGGCGATTTCGGCTGACGAGGCACGAATTCTCTATCGCGAACGCATGCCGGTCCCGGTGTCCATGTGGCAGCCATGGCGGGCATGGACCGGGCAGGGCGGTGGAGCCCGCGCCAGCCTCTTCGGCAATCCAGTTGTGCAAAGCGACGGCCAGAAGTTCGCCGCGCTGATCTGCTACGACGACAGCTCCTCCTTTGGCCGGTCCTGCAGTCGATGCTGCATTCCCCCACCGCAATCGTCGCTCCGGGCAACGGATGGTGGACCGCTGGAACATCGATCGTCGCTATTCAAAACGTGAGCGTGACGGCTTGGGCAAAGCTGTTCGGACTGCCCGTCGTCGCAGCTTTCAACAGATAAGGAATTGTTTGCGATGGTCGATGCCGCCCTCATCAAGGAATGCAGCGATCCCGGCCTGAAGCCGGCGATCGTCGAACAGTTCATCGAGCAGGCAGGATCTCAGGATCCATTGACGGTCACGGTTCGCTCCGGAAACCGGGTGGTGCTCGTGCCCAGGCCGAAGACAGCCGAGGAGGCGTTGGCGCTGATCCGAGACAACCTGGGTCGCAATACCGTTCGCGTCGGGATCACACAATATCCCGCCGGGCTCGGCATCGTGGAGGCGGGCCAGATGAAGCCGGACCTGGTCGATGCTTGCGAGAACATTCGCATGGGCACGGCCCTGTTTGCCAAGGTCTATCGGATCGTAACCAGATGGTATGGCAACCCGACCGAGAGGCAAGTCCTGCCGCAAGTGTTCGACGATGCAATCATCGCCTGGCAGACGGGATATTTCGAGGGAACGGCAGTGTTTCGGGTGGAAGATCCAGGAAACGTAAACCTTGCCCAGCCGGAGCCGGGTCGCCGCGATGGCTCAGAAACGCAAGTCGACCTTCCGGAGAATGAAGCCACGGCGGAAGAACCAGCCGAAGCTTCGGCGTCCGATCCCAACAAAGCAGGGACCAGGATCGACCTGTCCGGTATTGGCTCAAAATGACTTCGCCGTATCTGCAGATCTGCACGGCAATTGTTCATCCGTCGCCCTAGCGAAAACGACATTCACCCGATATAAGCGCGGGTAGGGCAGTACGCGCTGTCCCGGGGTGTGGAAACCTCTATCTGGTGGTTGGTGCTGGCCGTTGCAGCATCAGAATCCTCTGACCATGTGGCCGGGGGCCTGTGACGTATGTCCAGGCTCCGGCTAAAGGTCGCAGGACTGTCCAGATACAGTTTCCAACCCCCGGCTTGGGATCAGAGATTAACGTTTGCGGGGGCGCACCGCAGACTATACTCAAGGGTTGGACCACCAATGGATTTGAAAGATTCAGCAGTGTCGGACACATGTGAACTGCGCCCGGTGATCGGGTTGACGGATGGTCTCGCACCGGCAGACGTAGAGACGTTGACGGTCAACGCAATTCGGCTGCACAGGCAACTTCTGGACAAAGCGGATCAACTGTTCCAGGCTTTGCCGGAGGAGTACAGGACGGGAAAAATCACTGGTGGCGTTCAGCATCTCGAATACATCGAAGCAATGATCGAGATGCATGCACAGATGAGCGCTCTTAACACGCTCCTGGGGGTGCTTGGGTACGTTCCAAAGATGGCCACGAACTGATCTGGCTTTTTTGGACAAGACTGGTGCGCCGATAGGTCAAGTCGAGGCGGTCGGGGCGCTTTCACATCAGCTTTCTGCGAATTGCAAGCGCGGTGAGATGAGCCTTGCTCCGGACATCGAAGCGTTTCATAGCCTCGCGAAGCTTCACACGGACGGTGTTGTACTTCACACCTTCTACATCAGCAATTTCCTCCATGGTCATGCCCACGGCGATCCATCTGAGATAGGTCGCCTCTTTGGGATCGAGCCAGGCGTCGTCTTCCGCAGTCGGAGTGGTTTGAAGGAATGAAATGCGGGCATGAAGTTGCCCGACGGCCGCAGCAGCTGCGACCGCGTCGATCTCACGGTCGAGATCGATTGCGGGCCTTTCCGACGCCAAGGTGAACATCGACATAGAGCCGTTGGCGGTCTTGATCGGAACGGTAACCCCAGAGCGGATGCGGAAATCGGCAGCGAGCGCGTAGAAGGCACGCTCCTCCTTCGATTGCCTCGCGCGATCCTGCTCGCCGTACCACGTAAAGACATACTTCTTTGACTTCGCGCGTTTGACGACCGGATCGACCTTGTCAAACTTCTTCTCGAAATACGTCGAGCGCCACTCGCGATGATAGTTGGTGACCGCGAGGGTGTGCTGGTGCTGAATATGGAGATAGGCGTAGCCGGTGAAGCCGAAATGCTCGGTAAGGTCTGCAAGACCTTGCGTCAGGATGCATTCGTCGCCTTGGATCGCCGCAAGATCGGTGAGCTTGTCAAGCCAGTGCTGCATTTTTCACTCCGTTTTGGTGGTCAGGTGGAACAGATCACGAGAGCCCCTCGACGTTTATTATTATGAGCGGTCAAAAATCAACCCTAGATTGCATAATATGACTTATGGAACTTCGTCGCTTCTCTAAAACGCAGAGCCGATTCGGGTGCGATAGGGAATGAGATGTCGGCGTAAACTTGCACCTGTCCGCAGACCGGGTGGCCGCTTATGCCCGAAAGTGAGATTCGCTTTTTGCGAAAAGCGCCTCAGGAGGTGTGCGTTTACGACTGGATCCTCGTTCCCTTCGTTCAGGCATTAGACTGCATTTGCGCAGCCGCTGTTCCGAGCATGCGGCATTTATGACTGGCCCCAAATGTTGCAGCGAGGTACGACTAGCTGCTTGTATTGATTGAAAGCCGATGCCCAAAACCGTAATGCCGCGCCCGTTTTCGTCGGGCCAACGCTTGAGCAAAAACAATAATTCCGAAGCAAATCTGCATGACCGCTGCTATGGGACGTTGCCGCAAGGGGCGTGAGCAATCACAGTAATCTCGACCAGAGCGTCCAGGACGAGATCGGCTACGACCGTCGTTCGCACAGGTAGTGCCCCGTCCGAAAAGAACTCTTTATAGGCGCCATTGAAGCCGCCGAAGTCTTCCTTCCGCACCAAATAACAGGTGCAGGAGACTATCTCCTTACGCGACAGCCCAACCCCTTCCAGCGTGGCTTCAATCCGGCTCAGCGCGGTTTGGGTTTGCACGGCGACATCTCCGATGATTTTCCCCGTTTCATCGAACCCCAACTCACCGGAGAGATAAAACGTCTCGCCAACTCTTCGAAAGGTGGAAAATGGCAAGGTGGAAGTGGACACGGCAAAGCTCCTTTGTTTCGGTCATGGATCGTTGCACAGGCTAATTGTCCAGTAAACAATAAAATTCAAACGCTCGCGATTAAGTTGCGATGCTGTGGGTGAGGGTTGCCAACGGCGTGAGATATTCGACGCTCCGACAGGTACTGCCGGGCGCTTACACGACAACTTTACACCGCAGAGAATTGGGATGGCATGGCTACTGAGACTGCTATTCGCGCCGCAACGCAGAGGGTGCTCTACATCGTTAGGAGGAACTCACCCACTACGACTAATCTGCGATTCCAAGCCGAGAATGAGAGTCTCGATGAGAAAATTGTAACTTTCCTCGAGAGGCGCCGCATCACCACTTTTCCAGCGAGTGACAAAGGCTCGGTTGTACATCTCCGGTAGATGCCGTTTGAGGAGAGGAAACTGGCTTGCGTCAAGCGCTTCAAGATCGGCGTCGAATGTTCGCACCCAGTCCGAGCCCTCTACTGCCCCCTGCCCGGCAAGCTCGATCGTAACAAACCCTTCCAGTGCACCGACGACGGAGTTGAAGGCATCGATCAACCCTTGATCCTTGAACCCGGCTTGCGTCAAGGCTGTGAGAACAATCTCGATCCACGGAGCGTTTGGCGCCCCGTTTGACCGGATGCTGGGGCCGAGGAGAGGTGCAGCGTTAGGATGTTCGTGAACACGCGAACGGAAACGCCGGAACAGGAGTCGGATCGTCTCACGCCAGTCGTCGGAAAAATCGTCGGGTGACATCAGGCCTGCGATGAGCGCCCCTGAGATCTCGGCAAAGAGATCCGTTTTTTTGCCCCCGGCATGCCAGTAAAGGGCTGCAGGAAAGACGTTGAGGCGTCGCGCGAGTGCACGGACTGAAAAGGCTGCCAAGCCCTCTTCATCAATGAGAGATATGGCAGCCTCGACGACTCGCTCGCGCGTGAGGCCGATGGCGGCGGCTCGACCAAGGCGGCGCTTGTCCGGCGCCGGACTTTCGGTCAAAGCCGCCACCCGTTGCTGCTAAAGGAGGCCGAGGCGCACTTCCCAGCTCCTGCGCAAACCGCTCAATGTCTTTTGTGGTTCCAATCGTCAACCCGTAATGAAGTTGGCATAACCTGCTTCCGTCCATGGTTTGACGATTATACCTTTTTGAAGCAAGATTCCCAGCGAACTGGGGCCACGCCTCTATTACAACATCGATGAACAAGAAATTCGCTTGCGAGGGAATGACCCTCAGACCTAGCCCGCGGATGCGGGTGGCTAGGATTTCTCGATCCCGACGCAGCATGGCGGTAGTTTCGCGCATCCAGGCAGTATCGCCTAGTGCCGCCACAGCAGCCGCTTGCGCCGCAGCATTGACATTGAATGGTGTTAGCGTCGCGCGGATCGCGCGCGCGACGCTGGCGTCGGACGTGACGGCGTAGCCGACCCTCAGGCCAGCCAAACCGTAGGCTTTCGAAAATGTTCGAAGAACGGCCCAGGTTATTTCCGCGCGTTGTGCCAAAACTCGAAATCCGTCAGGAAATTCAGCTTCGATGAACTCAAAATAGGCTTCATCCAGAACGAATAGCGTGCCTGGTTGGGTCGCTGCGATAAGCCGCGACAGCGCTTCTTCCGACATTGCTCGTCCCACCGGGTTTGATGGAGACGAGATAAAGAAGATCTTCGGTTTCTCCGCGAGCGCGGCGACCAGCGCGGCAAAGTCGAAGTCGAGATCTTCGGTCATTGGCACCTTCACCACCTGGGCACCGGCCGCCAACGGTTCGATCTCGTGCAAACCAAAGCAGGGGGAGACCGTCAGGACGCGATCACCAGGTTCCAAATAAGCACGGCAGACAGCAGCAATGAGCTCTTCAGAGCCGTTGCCGCAAACGAGCCGGTCTAGCGCTACGCCCAGTTTTTCGGAAAGTGCCCCGCGAAGCGCCGCAGACGCGGGATCACTATATCGAGAAGGCACACATCCCCATAGAGCCGCGCCCACCGCGGGTGATGTGCCGTATGGGTTTTCGTTGCTTCCCAAGCATACAATCTCCTCTCTCCCGCTCAACGCCGACGCGCAACTGCCGCCGAAATTCCGGCGTTATAGGCAGGAAGTCGGCCGAGAGCCTGCCTCGGGCTCAGTCCGCGTTCATCGATTAATTTCATATCGTTTTTCGCTCATTTTCTTTTGCTCCGACCGCTTTCCCACCGTGTCAGCGCAAGGTCTGCCCGGATTCGCGGTTTGCAATTAAGCACAAATTGTCCGTTGACATTGCGATAGGATATATACATATTATTTTATTGTCCATCGAACAATTGTCAGGTTGATGGACTGGAGGAGTTTCGGCAAAGCGATGATTTCTCTCGGCGTCGAGTTTGGCGCCGAGCACCCAGGCTATTGGCCAAAGCGGTGCACGCGGAAATCAAAGCCAAAACCGGCCTTTGCGTCAATAAAATCGAGGGAGGACTCAGAATGATATTCCGTGGAACACCTATGGGGAAACGCCAGGGGCTTATGGCCACCGCGATAACAGCGTTTCTGATAGCAGCGGTACCTGCCGCCGCCGGCACTCCGCTCGACACGCTGGTGCAGGGCTACGCGATCGACGAAATCATAACGATGGATCCGGCCGAAGCGTTTGAACTATCCACTGCGGAGATAAGCGCAAACATATACGATCTTCTCGTGCGGTTTGACGTCACAGACACGTCGAAGGTTCAGGGCGACCTCGCCGAGAGTTGGACTGTCTCCGACGACGGTCTTACCTATACCTTCAAGCTGCGGCCTAACCTAAAATTCGCCTCGGGCAATCCGATTACGGCGGAAGACGTCGCCTGGTCGTTCGAGAGAGTGATCAAGCTCGACAAGGCTCCAGCTTTTATTCTCGCCCAATTTGGACTGAACGGCGACAATGTGGCCGAAAAAGCCAAGGCGACTGGTTCCGACACATTCGTTTTTACGGTCGACAGGCCGTACGCACCAAGCTTTGTGCTCAATTGCCTGGCCTCTTCATCATCTGCGGTGGTGGACAAGACCCTGGTGCTGCAGCACGTCGTGCCGGTGATACCCAGCGAGGACTACAAATGGGATCATGACTTCGGGAACGACTGGCTGAAGACCCATTCGGCCGGCTCTGGCGTCTTTAAGTTGCGAGAATGGCGGGCCAACGAGGCGGTCGTTATCGACCGCAACGAAAGCTACCACGGCGAAAAGGCGAAACTGTCGCGCGTCATCTACCGCCACATGAAGGAAAGCGCGGCGCAAAGACTTTCGTTGGAAGCCGGTGACATCGACGTTGCTCGCAACCTCGAGCCGAACGATTTGGAGGCTGTCGCCAAGAATGATCAGATAGACCTTGTCGAGGCGCCGAAAGGCACCGTGTTCTACATCAGTCTGAACCAGAAGAACGAGTATCTCGCCAAGCCAGAAGTGCGACAGGCATTCAAATATCTGATTGATTACGATGCCATCGGCTCGACCTTGATCAAGGGCATAGGCGAAATTCACCAGACATTCCTCCCCAAAGGGTGTGCTTGGTGAACTGGATGACAAGCCGTTCGAGTTGGACGTCGCCAAGGCCAGAGCGCTTATGGAAAAGGCGGGTCTGAAAGACGGATTTTCGGTTTCGATGGACGTGCGCAACGCTCAGCCGGCGACGGGTATCGCCGAGTCCATTCAGCAAACCGCAGCTGAAGCCGGCATCACAATCGAGATCATCCCCGGCGACGACAAGCAGACACTGACCAAATATCGCGCCCGGAACCACGATATCTATATTGGCCAATGGGGGCAGGACTATTTCGACCCCAACTCCAACGCCCAAACCTTCGCGTCCAATAGCGACAATTCTGATGCGAGCAAAAACAGTACGCTTGCCTGGCGCAATGCCTGGCACGTGCCTGAGCTGACGGCGAAGACGGAAGCCGCCCTTTTGGAAACGGACGGCGTCAAGCGCAAGGCGATGTACGAAGACCTTCAAAAGGCAGTGCTTGAAACCAGTCCGTTTGCGGTTCTCTTCCAGCAAATCGAAGTTGCGGGCGTTCGCAAGAACGTAACCGGACTGAAATTGGGGCCGAGCTTCGACACGAATTTCGTCGGCAACATCACAAAGGAATAGCAGGTGAAAACTGCAAGGTTTGAACGTATCCACCATGCCGGTGGAGGCGGGCCGCTATGGCGCGTCCGTCACCGCAATTCTGGTATCCTTTGCGCGCTTCCTCGTCATCGCGGTCACAACGTACTTAGGTCTGCTGGCAGTAACCTTTTTCATCGGCCGGGTGATCCCGGTCGATCCAGTCCTTGCCGTTCTCGGAGACCGCGCACCGGCGGCCGTCGTGGAGCGCACGCGGCGAGAAATGGGTCTCGACCTGCCGCTTTTTGAGCAGTTCTACATCTATATCAAGGGCGTGCTGTATGGTGACTTCGGGAGATCAGTACTCACGACGCACCCGGTCATGGAGGACATCCGGCGCTTTTTCCCAGCGACGATTGAGCTGGCGACGCTGGGCACCCTGATCGGAACGGCCGTCGGGATCCCGCTCGGCGTGCTCGCGGCCGTGAAACGCGGAAGTATGACCGACCAGATCGTGAGGGTGATCGGCCTCGTCGGTTATTCCGTGCCGATTTTCTGGCTGGGCCTGCTCTTGTTGGTTCTGTTTTACGTGAAGCTTCAATGGGTTGGTTATCCTGGTCGCATCGATATTGCCTACGAATACTCCTTTGCCCCCGTAACCGGCTTCTTCCTGCTGGATTCGGCTATGCAGGGCGAGTGGAGTGTCTTCCTTGACGTCCTCCGCCACATCGTCCTGCCAGCCTCGCTACTCGGCTACTTTTCGCTCGCCTACATCAGCCGCATGACACGTTCCTTCATGTTGAACGAGCTTAGCCAGGAATACATCGTAGCTGCCCGCGCCAAGGGTCTTTCTGAAACCCGCATCATCTGGGGCCACGCGTTGCGAAACGCAGCTGTGCCGCTGGTGACCGTGATAGCGCTCTCATATGCCGGCCTGCTGGAAGGCTCAGTTCTAACGGAGACGGTATTCTCCTGGCCGGGTATCGGGCTTTACATCACGAACTCGCTGCAAAACGCCGACATGAACGCAGTTCTCGGCGGTACGGTCATCATCGGATCGGTGTTCATCGCGATCAACCTGCTCGCAGATGTTCTCTACCGGCTGCTTGATCCAAGGACGAGGGTGCAGTGAACCAACTCGCCCTCTCACACTTCCGTCCCGTCGCTTTCCGTCCTCAACAGGACCGCGAACGGACTCACACGTCACTACGGAGCCTAGAATGACCATGGCAGAACAATTGCCAATCTCCCGCCGTGAGTGGCTGCTTTCCGAGCAGCCAACGTCGCGATGGCAAGCCAGGCTCGGTCACGCCTATGCAACATGGCAGCGCTTCCTGACCAACCGTCTAGCGGTGATTGGGCTTCTGATCATCATCTCACTACTCTTCGTCGCCGCTTTCGCGGACCAGCTCACGACATACTCGCCGGTCGCGGGTGACCTGAAAAGCGCGCGGCTTTCGCCGCCCTCGGCGCAGCACTGGTTCGGCACAGACGACCTCGGCCGCGACATCTATTCGCGCATCGTCTACGGCTCTCGCCTGACGCTGTACGTCGTCGCTTTGGTGGCCCTCATCGCGGCGCCAATCGGCCTGCTGATTGGTACGGTCGCCGGTTATGCCGGGGGATGGGTGGATGCGGTTCTCATGCGGATCACGGACATCTTCCTAGCGTTCCCCCAGTTGATACTCGCATTCGCTTTTGTTGCTGCACTTGGGCCTGGCATTGAGAACGCTGTGCTGGCCATCGCGCTCACGTCTT
Source organism: Sinorhizobium sp. RAC02 (assembly GCF_001713395.1). Lineage (NCBI taxonomy): Bacteria > Pseudomonadati > Pseudomonadota > Alphaproteobacteria > Hyphomicrobiales > Rhizobiaceae > Sinorhizobium > Sinorhizobium sp. RAC02. The sequence continues at coordinate 181,710 of NZ_CP016451.1, forward strand.
GGCCGGCATACGCTCGCATCGCGAGGGCGGAAACGCTCACTGTGCGCAACTCTGATTACATCACGGCTGTGCAACTGATGGGCGCTTCACCCACCCGCATCGTCGTGCGCCACATCATGCCAGTCTGCACCTCCTCGCTCATCGTGCGCGTCACGCTTGACATGGCCGGAATCATTCTGACGGCGGCGGGTCTTGGCTTTGTGGGACTGGGTGCACAACCACCGCTCCCCGAATGGGGCGCCATGATCGCTTCAGGTCGCCGGTTCATCCTCGACCAGTGGTGGGTCGCCGCAGCGCCGGGCCTTGCCATCGTCATCGTCAGTCTCGGCTTCAACCTGCTGGGTGACGGATTGCGCGATGCGCTCGACCCGAGAAGCAGCGGCCAATGATGAAGATCCTAAGCGGAGACTTGGACATGCAAGGCAATGAGGCAATTCCCGGCGGGCCGGTATCCCGCAATCTCTTGGACATCGAGAATTTGCGCGTCACATATCCAACCCGGACCGGGGTCACTGAGGTGGTCCGTGGCGTCTCGTTCTCGCTTGGGCGTGAACGGCTGGCGATCGTCGGCGAATCCGGCTCCGGCAAGTCGCAAACCGGGCGAGCAGTGATGGGATTAACCTCGTCGCAGGCCACTGTGACCGCAGCGCACCTCACGTTTGACGGCATCGATCTGCTTGCTGCGTCGAAGAGCGAACGTCGACGGATTCGCGGCAAACGGATTGCCATGATCCTGCAGGATCCAAAGTATTCGCTTGACCCGGTTATGAGCATTGGCCGCCAAATTGTTGAGACCTTGCGGACTCACGAGGGCGTGCGCGCATCAGAGGCGCGGGAACGGGCATTGGACATGCTTGCTGCCGTGCAAATTCGCGATCCAAAACGCGTCTTCGATCTGTATCCACACGAAGTCTCCGGCGGCATGGGACAGCGCGCCATGATCGCCATGATGTTGATCGCCCGACCTGAGCTAATGATTGCCGACGAGCCCACGTCGGCGCTCGACGTTACGGTTCAGCTGGACGTGCTTAAAATCCTCGACCGTTTGGTCTCGGAACGCGGCATGGGACTGATTTTCATCTCCCACGATCTCCGTCTCGTGTCTTCCTTCTGCGATCGCGTCATCGTCATGTATTCCGGCAAGGTTGTCGAAGAACTTGCCGCGTCCGATCTTCCGCGCGCGCAACATCCATATACGCGGGGACTGCTTGACTGCATGCCGAAGATTGGCGCCCCACGCCATCCGCTGCCAGTGTTGGACCGAAGGCTGGAGTGGGCCTTATGAGCGGTTCGTCAAACACAGGTGCACTTATCGTCGAGCAGCTGGACGTCTTCTTCAAACAGTTCCACGCATTGAAGGGCGTGAGCCTAAGTGTTGAGCCCGGTGAATCCTTTGGTTTGGTCGGCGAATCCGGCTCCGGAAAGTCGACGTTGCTGCGCGCCGTTGCGGGTGTTATCCCAGTAGCCCGCGGTGTGATCAATGTGCACGGGAAAAAGCTCGGTCACCGTAGAGATCGTGCATTCTACCGCGACGTCCAGATGGTGTTCCAGGACCCTTACGCGTCGCTTCATCCGCGCCACACCGTCGACAGACTACTTCAGGAGCCGCTTGCGATACATGGCGTTCCCGACGCCGAGAAACGCATTCGCAACGTGCTGGACGACGTGGGCCTCGCAAGCAGCTTTCGCTTCCGCTACGCGCACCAGCTCTCGGGTGGCCAGCGCCAGCGCGTGGCAATCGCTCGCGCACTGATCCTAGAGCCAAAAATCCTGTTGCTGGATGAGCCAACCTCAGCACTCGACGCGTCCGTGCAGGCCGAGGTTCTGAACGTCCTCGACGACATCAGGCGAGAGCGCACGCTCACATATCTGATGGTCAGTCACGACCTCGCTGTCATCAACCATATGTGCGAGCGCCTGTTGATCATGCAGCACGGCAGCGGCGTGGAGGAACTCACGGCAGCAGCGTTGGCTGCAGGTGCTGCCCACGAAAAATACACGCAGAGCCTCATTCGGGCGAGTGAAGGCTTCGTGCGCTAGCCGGACCGGCTTTGACGGAAACGTTTCTTCCGCACGCAGCGGAATGCAGATGGGGACATCAACGATGCAAAGAGTTTTCTTGGGATGCATAGGTGTTTTGCTGTGGAGTGGCGCGCAAGTCCGTGCAGGTGATGCCGTGACCGTTGCGGTTTCTGAGCCAGCACTGCTCGTGCCAGCCTGTGACGTTGAGGAGAGTGGCTTTTTTCAGCTTGCCGGTACTCAGACATGCATGAAAATCAGCGGTTCAATTACGTACGATGTCAGTGCCGGCGAGGATGTTTATACGGGAGATCCGCTCCACGGCGTGAGCCCAACCGCAGGAGCGGCGGTGGACATCGCGACAGCCTCACAAACTGATCTTGGTACACTGGAGACGCTGATATCGCTCGATCTAGGCGAACCTGTCGACGGGGGCAGCGGCGTCACGCTTTCCGAAGCAGTTGTCGAGCTGGGTGGGTTGATGATGGGGGCGTCCAGCTCCCAATTCGACATCTGGCTGAACTCCGCAGGCGCTGTTCTCAGCGATGATGTCGTGGCGTATGGCCCCTCGTTTACTCATTTCATCAGCTATACGGCGTCTTTCGAGAACGGCCTGTCAGCGATGGTCAGTGTAGAAGATGGGGAGATACTCGGCGGCCAGATTTCTGTTTTCCGAGAAAGCTACCCGCACGTTGTTGCAGGATTGCGGCTGGAAACCGGTCAAACAGAAATCGGGACAGTCATCGGTTTTGATCCAGTTAACGATGAATTGGCTGCAAAGATCCGGTTCGACTTCGAGATGAGCGACGCATTGTCGGCCTTCGTCATGGCCGGATATCGGTCTAGATTTGGGGATCCGGGCTATTTCGGCGTCTGGGAGGGTAGATATGCGGCCTGGGCTGGTTTCTCGTTTCAAGCCAGCGAGAAGACAACCTTCAATGGTCAAGCTGCGTACACGGATACTGGAAAGTTCGCGATCGCTACGAGCGTTGATTATTCGCTTCTGCCTGCGCTGCTCATCACTGCCGAACTCGCTCTCACCTCGTTTCCAACAGAAGCGGAGCCCCGCGAAGGTGCTCTCGGAGCAATCATAAGCATTGAACGCGCGTTCTAGGTGATCGCGCGCGCATAGACGCATTTGCTCAGTTCACACAGACGCCAACTCCGCCGCAACCGGCTGACGTTCTAAGACATGTTTACACAAACTTACAAGAAGGAGACTGATAATGTTTTCCACGAGACGTTCACTGCTCAAGATTGGACTAGCCGGTTTGTTGGCCCCTCAACCGACCTTCGCTTTGGCGACGGAAAACAAGGGTGGTGGATTCGACAAATGGCAAAGGAAGTTCGAGGCTGGCGTGCCTGCTCGTATGGCAGCGGCCAAGGTGGTCGGCGCGTCATTCGCGATTACCTCGAAGAACGAGGCTGTGCGATATGCGGCATCGTTCGGCTTCGCTGATCTTAAAAAGCAGCGGAAAATGACCCCTGAAACGCCGATCCACCTCGCGTCAGTGAGCAAACTGTTCATGGCAGTTGCACTCGTCCAACTGTTCGAACGCCGGGGTTATGATCTGCATTCCGATATAAACACGTTCCTTGATTTTCCGGTAAAGAACCCCAGCCATCCGCGCGTGGCGATCACGCCTCACCAACTGGTTACCCACACCTCCAGTATTTCGGACGAGGGTTATGGAGACTACTCAGTCGAAGGTGACCCCACACAGAGCCTTGCGAGCTTCCTCAAGGACTACCTCGTGGAAGGTGGAAGCGCATACTCACCGAAAACCTCATTCCTCACGTCGAAACCTGGGGCAAAGTGGGATTACAGCAACGTCGGCGCTGCCCTGGCCGGCTACCTCGTGGAGGTGATCAGCAAGAAGAGCTTTTCTACCTATGTAGAAGAGAACCTCCTCGCGCCCCTCGGCATCACAAACGCCCATTGGTATCTCAGGGAGTTCGCGCCTGATGTTCTTGCCAAACCATACAGGTTTGAGAACGGCGAGTTTGTGGAACTACCGCAGGAAGGATATCCGGACGTGCCGGCCGGCATGCTTCGTTGCTCAGTGAGTGACTTGGCCAAGGCGCTACACGCGATGTTGGGTCAGCAACAGGGTAAGAACGCAATTCTCTCTCAAACGGCAGTGCGGGAAATGTTGCGCCGGCAGGTGGCCCAATCGATCTTTCCATTTCAGGGCCTTGGCTGGATCGAGGAAGAGACTGCAAAGCGCAAGGTCATCGGACATACCGGGAGCGACAATGGCGCGTCTAACATGGTGGCGCTGACAAAGGACAATAGCCAAGCTGTCGTTGTACTCATGAACATTGATGGCACCGATGACACGAGCTCCTTCCGAGCCTCGATCATCGAGGATCTTCTCGCTGGCGCAAAGCTGGTTAACTAGGCCATAGATTTGATCCCTCAGTGCAGCCGGCGCTTACTCTCGAAACGAGAACGGCGTCCGGCCGCGTTTTTAGTCCTAAGGCGAGCAGCGACCATAAGTCTCGCAGCCAAGATAAGATGATTAAAACATGACAGAACGAACCATGGTGCCCATTTTCGATGGTCACAACGACGTCCTCTACAGACTTCACACCGCCCAGGAGGCCGACAAGGTACGCCTCTTTACGCAGGGCGCACCGGCACACTGGCATATCGATCTGCCGCGAGCAAAACGGGGCGGGTTTGCCGGCGGCATGTTTGCCGTTTTCACCCCCTCCCCTGAATTAGCCGATGCGAGCCCTACGAAACCGTCTATTTATTCCATCAATGAACCTTTGCCACCTGCGCTTCCGCTAGATGAAGCGCGAGTGATGACTATCGCGATGGCATCCATATTGTTCGATCTCGACCGTGCCGGTGTCGTTTCGCTATGCCGCACGACGGCGGACATTCAAGCTGCGATGGAGAAAGACATCATTGCAGCGATCTTCCATATAGAGGGAGCCGAGTCGATTGATCGCGACCTGACCATGCTTGAGGCCTTACACGCCGTCGGACTGAGATCGATCGGGCCGGTGTGGAGCCGGCCCAACATCTTTGGACATGGCGTGCCCTTCCGGTATCCCTCATCGCCTGACACGGGGCCTGGCCTGACCGAAGTCGGCAAAGCCCTGGTCCGAACCTGCAATCAGATGGGAATTCTTGTCGACCTGTCCCATCTGAATGAGAAGGGCTTTAGGGATGTTCTAGCTCTGAGTGATGCACCGCTGGTGGCAACGCATTCGAACGTCCATCGGATTTGCCCCCATGCGCGCAACCTCACTCATTGGCAACTTGGAGCAATTCGAGAGACGGGCGGTATGGTCGGGTTGAATTTTGAAACCAGCTTCTTGAGCCCGGATGGACGCGAATCCGCGGATACGGGTCTAGACCTGATGCTTCGCCATACCGATGAACTCCTTGAATGGCTCGGTGAAGATGGCGTCGGCATGGGATCGGATTTTGATGGGGCTTCAATACCTGATGTGGTCGAGGATGCTTCAGGCTTGCAACGGATCATAGAGGCGTTCCGAGGTCACGGTTACGGAGATGAGCTTATTGAGAAGATCGCATGGAAAAACTGGCTGGCAATGCTCGAGAAGACCATAGGATAGATCGGTGCGGACCGAGGACGCAGATGCGAACTCCCTTGAGGATCGACGCCGTTCCCTCTTTTAGTCGTTTGCGCTGGATCCGAGGTCCTTCGCCGCCATCCAGCCAGCGAAGCAGGACCTCCAGACGGCCGTTGACACCGTTGACGTTGTACGTGGCGATTTTCACCTTTGTTTGTGATCGCCCTTGTCACCCTCGCCGGGCTTCGCATCGTGTTCCGCCTCATGCCGTTTATCGACCGAGAGTGAGCGCCCGACATCTACCGACTCCTTGACTTGCCGTCTTCGTCGCGGCGCAGGAAGCGCTTGTCGGTTCCGGTATCACAAGCTCGCGTTTCGACATGATCATTCCTCCTTTAACTCATAATCAAGATCGCGGAGGATGGATGGGCGCTCGCCTGCCTATTCGTTGGCCACGGTGAGAAAGCCGAAAAACCACCGTGTTCACCATCTCCATCGCGTCGGCTTGACACGCCGAGACCTCGTTCGTGGAAACCTATGGCTCACCGGAAAATTCCTGAAGAGAAAGGAGGTGGACGTGAGCGATTACCCCGTTACGCATGACGGCAGATATTTCGTCTTGCGCGGCCGCCTCTGGCGCAAGAGCGATCCCGCCTTGGCAGAGGTCGATCGTCAACGCCTCGTCAAAGACCTCATGTCCGCGCGTCGCTCCGTGCGGGACGCAAAGGGAAACTTTAGTGAGACCGCCAAGGCCGCAGGCGAGTGGACGACGCAAAAGTCGCTCTCGGCGAACGTGGGCCAGTGTGGTGGAACGATGGAACGCCGGATTTCAATCGCCATATGGTCAAGAACACGCCTTACGCCGATTGGTATTCCCGCCTTGCCAATCCTCGTTGACTTCACACACACCGGCACCCATTTGGCCCGTATGCCGAAAGACGAAACCAGCGACATCGAACTTATGAAGACGTGGACCTTGACCCCTGCCGCGACCCTCGGATCAGCGGTGCGCGCCAAAGGGATCTTGCTGGAACTGCGCGCGCGGCTCCCCCTGTCGTCGAAGAAGTCGCTCGTTCTCGAAAGCGGCGAGATCGTGCTCGCGATGCCGTCGGCCGCGAAAACAGAATTTCAGGCAGCCGTTGGCATTGTCTCGACGGCCATGAAGGACATCGAAAACCTGCCCGTCATTCCTCGGGAAATCCAGGACATCCTCGTGATCAAGCAGGGGGAGAGGCGCCGCTGGCTTTCCGACGGTCGCCTGCCCAGCGCGGCAACCCGGACGGTGCGTTTGGCGGGGCGTGCCAAACAGATAACCTTCCACGTCTTCGATCCGCGTGTTGTCGAGGAACTCCTGGATAGTGGCGAAGTGGACGAATGGCGGGAGGACGACATCACGGCGGCGGCGGAAAACAGGCGTCGGGCAGCGTACAAGGCGAAGCTGACCCGCTCTTTGAAAAAGCGGTCGAAAAAAACGGAGGTAAGCGGTAAGTCGGACGACGCGTCCCCATCCCTGGACGACTGGGCCGAATTCGACAGCGAGGGATTTTTGCGGTAGCGGTGCCCACAACAGGGTCGGAGCGTCGGCCGCCTTCTTTCGGGACCTCACTTCATCCACGCGATCCATGATGATCAGGGCCGCCACTCCGAACGATGCGTTTGCGTTATGGACAACATGCGCAATTCTCGCCTTCGAGTCGAACCGGCGACCCTGCAGTTTAAGGTCACGTGAGTTGTATCATTTCAATCGTGGCCGCGCTGGCTGTTAGCGTGGAAGCATGTTTCTGAGACCAGAGTGCTTTCAAGCGCAAAGTTGGCCGTTCAGTATTACACATACATGCTCAGCGATGTGTACAAATCAGAATTCCTCCTTTCCCAGATAAAATACAGCTGGGTACTAAATACGAACATTCTTTTCTTGGCGCGGGAATGCGGATTTGACACTTTCGCTGGGTGTTGGGGATGGTCAATAGCCATTTCTTCCTGCAAAGCACGACTCACCGAGCAAGTTCTGCACGACTTCAACAGCAAGGGCGGCTTGTAGCACTAAAGCAAACGCCCGATCGTGTTGGATCGCGCGATAGGTCTTCGCTTTTATCGAAAGCTGACCTCAAGGTGCTGACGATCCTGAGCAACAACACGGCAGTTCGTCTCGAAACCCTCTGCTTGGATAGAAAGGACGAACTGCGAAGGTATACCAGACGTGTTGGAAACGGAGATATTGGCGCCGTCTGCTCCAAGCGACCGAATTGTGCAATCGAAAGTGGAGCGCCTGTCGTTGAAGATGATCGTGCCAGCCTTCAAGACACGACGCCGCTCAGTTGCTCCCGGCAGTTCCGCAGAACCCCAGGACACGCAACGGTCGCGGCCTGCCTGTTTTGCTCGATACATGGCAGCATCCGCCTGAGCCAGCAGGGTATCGACGTCTTTCGCGACAATCGACATAGAAGCAGTACCGAAACTTGCGGTCACCCGAATTGTATCGGTCCCCATCTCCACCTGCTTAGAGGATAATGCCTGGCGCAGCTTTTCCGCAACACCGATTGCGTCTTCGCGATCGACATGCGGCAGGAGAATAGCGAATTCTTCGCCGCCTAACCGGCCGAGGAGGTCGCCCCCTCGCAGTTGCTCCCGGCATGTGGCTGCTACAAGCTTCAAGACATCGTCACCCGCCGCATGCCCATAGGCATCGTTCACTTTCTTGAAATGATCAACGTCAAGTCCAATGCATGAGACATCATGGTTGTGACGAGTTGCTTGCGACAGGATTCGAGAAGCCTCTTCCCTGAAGGCACGGCGTGTGAGGGCTCCGGTCAAGCTGTCCGTCGCGGCCGATTTCAGCGCCTCGACCCGATCCATGGCAACACCCGCCAGTTCCCGAAGAATGCTCAAATCTCTGTTTCCGAACGAGCGCGGTTTCGTGTCGATGGCGCAGACCGTCCCGACCGTGTGGCCATCTGCCGTCTTCAGGGGCACGCCGGCATAGAATCGAATGTGAGCATCCCCCGTCACCGCGGGATTTAAAGCAAAACGGGGATCGCGGGTTGCATCCTGAACAACTATAGACTCCTCGCAATCGACGACATATCGACAGAAGGTATCCTCGCGCGGCATCTCGTCTACCGGAAGGCCAGAACATGCCTTGTACCACTGACGATGGGCGTCGATGAAGGAGACGATTCCGATGTCTACCGTGAATATCTCCTTGATCAACCGGACCAATCGGTCGAAACCCGCATCGCGTGGTGTATCCAGCATGTCCAGCTGGTCGAGCGCCGCAAGCCGGTCCATTTGGCGCTGTGCCGCTTCCGCTGATGATTTGCCAAACGCACGAACGACGGTCATGGGAACCCCTTGTTTCGTGCGATCATGCGCAGGATTTCGTAAACAGCCGGTTGCGTCGAAGGGTCTTGAAAGGTGTCGAACCGCAGACCCCGTAGTTCAGTGGGTTTTATTGGCAGCACCTTCCCGATCCGGGCAACAGTTTGCTTGCCGGAGTGGCCGGTTTATCCGGCCCTGGAAGCCGGGGTGACATAGCGGTGATAGAGGGCGGGCGACCTCTATCACCGCTTCCGACCCCAAGTCAGCCATTAGCTGTCGAAATACGAAATCCTGAAGGCGGTCTCTGTCAGATCACGCCAGTGCGGTTTCCACCCTGTCGGAAACACTCCTTGACGGCGATGGCGATGGGACCCGATGCAGCGCAATGACGGGATATCTACTTATGCAGCATGGCCATCCGGGAACCGCTTGAACGGGGTGTACGCTGAAGCCTCGGTGCGACAGGCCTCAACCCTGTCGCCTTGCGGAGCAACATACAATCAGATAGTGAGCAGCTATCCAAATTCGGAATTGTGGAGTCATCAGATGGAAAGTTCCAAGTCAGCAGACAAGTAAGCTGCAACAACCAGTATTGTTGTTGCGGCGCTCTGTAAGACCAAGCCCATCTGATTGCTGACGAGCAGACGCCGCCCGGTATTCCTTAATCGAGCGGTTGATTTACCATGACCACCACACGCCCCGCGTGGGCCTATACGCTGCCGGCAGCCCTGCTGCTGATGGCTCCCTTCGACATTCTCGCTTCACTGGCGATGGATATCTACCTCCCCGTCGTTCCAGCGATGCCTGGCATCTTGAACACGACGCCCTCCATGATCCAACTCACCTTGAGCCTCTACATGGTGATGCTCGGGGTGGGCCAGGTGATCTTTGGCCCGCTCTCAGATCGCATCGGGCGACGGCCAGTCCTGCTTGCGGGCGCAACGGCTTTCGTCATTGCGTCTCTGGGAGCTGCTGGGTCTTCAACTGCACAAGGCTTTGTCGCTTTCCGTCTGCTTCAAGCAGTTGGCGCGTCGGCAATGCTGGTGGCGACCTTCGCGACGGTTCGCGACGTTTATGCCAATCGTCCCGAAGGTGTTGTCATCTACGGCCTTTTCAGTTCGATGCTGGCGTTCGTACCTGCGCTCGGCCCTATCGCCGGAGCGTTGATTGGTGAGTTCTTGGGATGGCGGGCGATATTCGTTACACTGTCTGCACTGGCATTGCTTGCACTGCTGAATGCCAGGTTCAGGTGGCACGAAACCCGTCCTCTGGATCAAGCGAAGACGCGCCGATCCGTTTTGCCGGTTTTCGCGAGCCCAGCCTTTTGGGTCTATACGGTTGGCTTTAGCGCCGGCATGGGCACCTTCTTTGTGTTCTTCTCGACCGCCCCCCGCGTGCTCATAGGTCAAGCTGGCTATTCCGAGATCGGCTTCAGCTTTGCCTTCACGACCGTCGCGCTCGCCATGATCGTGACAACCCGTTTTGCGAAGTCCTTTGTCGCCAGATGGGGTATCGCGGGATGTGTTTCGCGCGGGATGGCCCTGCTCGCTTGCGGCGCAGTCTTGCTGGGGATCGGCGAACTCTTCGGGTCGCCGTCTTTCCTCACCCTTATCGTACCGATGTGGGTTATGGCGGTCGGAATCGTCTTCACAGTATCTGTAACCGCCAACGGCGCTTTGGCGCAGTTTGACGACGTCGCCGGATCGGCGGTTGCGTTCTACTTCTGCATCCAAAGTCTGATAGTCGGCATCGCCGGGACATTTGCGGTGACGCTAAACGGAGACACAGCGTGGCCCGTGATCTGTTACTCAACGACGATGGCGGTGCTGGTGCAATTAGGGCTGGCGGTCCTTCGGTCCCGTGAGTTTGCCAACGACAGGTCGCCAACAATTTGATCGGCAATAAAGCAGTATGATCATCAGTGCGGCTCACTAGCCATCAGGCCTCGTGAATGGCGGTATCCTGTCCTGCAGGATACCGCTCATCTCTCTTTTTCACTTCTTTGCCTACGCGACTATTGGGAGAAGTCCCCTTTGCCGATCTCATTTCCGAAAGCTGCCCGGCTGTTTCCCACCTAATTGGGACATTCAGCCCAAACAGGCCGAGCGGCTGCTTTGGAGAAATTTGCGGCCCGCGTGAACGGCCGGAGTGGAGGCGCAAAACCGTCGTTGCGAATGAACCACAGCTAGCTCGAGCACGATGCCCTGCGAGTGTCTTCGCCTTGATAGGAATCGAACCGGCGACTTGTTGGTCAGATAGCTTAAGTGTCTGAAAAGACATACTTCGTGGGATAACGCCTATTTATGGAACTTTGCTGTCTCCTCCCTCTCGATCATTTTGTATACGGAGGCGAGAGCAGTCAGGCGCGCGGCAACTCCCTTGTTAGGAGGGGCGCCTTGCAGACGCGGCCTTACCGTGCGACATCGGAGATGTGCATGCCAGCTAAATGCCTCGCGCGGTAGTGGCCGTTGGCGCAAAACGGTGTTGCGCGAAGCGGAACGCGTGCCGCGCTCCTATGCTCAATATGCCAAAAAAGAAGATCGTTGGACCTGCGCGGTGGCAGCCGGGGATCTGAGGGATCCGGTGGGCGAGCCTTTGGCTCGGCTTGTTGGGCTCTTGCGCACTCCGGAAGACATCGGAATGCTCGGGCCGCACTACGAGAGTGAACTTCACTACCGCCTGCTCCAGAGTCCGATGGGTGATACGCTGCGTCAGATCGATCAGCAAAACCGATCGATTCACCAGATCAAGATGGCCGCCGACTGGCTAGCGTCCAACCACAACGAGGCCATCAATACCCCGGATCTCGCAGCATCCGCGGGAATGAGCGTCACTTCGTTTCATCGCCACTTCAAGGACGTGACCGGGTTCTGCCCGCTCGCCTTCCAACGCCATATCCGCCTTCTGGAGGCTCGCAAACTCCTGGCCAGTGGCTCGGCCGCAGTATCGCGTGTAGCTTACCGGGTAGGCTACGTCAGTCCATCGCAGCTTCCGATCGGTTCGTACCAAGTCTGTTCTACCAAATTCGAGACGATGGCATTGTTATAAGCTCGGAACCACTTGACGAGAATGTGGAAGGCTGGATCGAGCTTTCACCAAACACAGCAATCACGACAGACGGGCGGACAATGGAGCAACGGGTTTCAGACCTTGAATCCCCCGGTGACATCCGCATACCGTCGCAGTGGACTCCTGCCTGGCTGTCAGTGTCAGAACCAGGATAAACACTATTCGACCGGTCATCGCGGCACACCGGGAGCTTTTCCAGTTGATCTGCCGTGATTATGTCAACCCGACGACTGAACCTTCGCGCTGGCCGCCGTAAACTCTTCGACCAGAATTTTTACGAGTTGCGCTGCTGGGAACTCCCGGGCGAGCCGCGCCCCCTGCCCTGCCCAGTGGACCGCAAATTCGTTGTTGCCCGTTCTTGTCGCAGCTGCATGAAGCTGCTTTGCAAGATCATATGCTACCGGATAGTCGGCCGGCGACAGTCCTGTGCCCGCCTCGCCGTGCATGATCAGCTGGTTAACGATCCCGCGCGCGGGGCGACCCGATACTACAGATGTCAATCGTGTCAAGCCGGATCGAGAGCTCTTGAGATTTGCCCGGTATCCCTCGTCAGCCGCCGATTCCGGGCACAGGATGAAGGCGGTGCCTAACTGGGCGGCCACGGCACCCTCATCGAGCGCGGCCTTAATTCCGTAGCCATCCATCACCCCGCCTGCCGCTACTACGGGAGGCCCGCTGTTCTGGACCAGCAGCCGTACCAACGGGAGTGTAGCGAGCCGATTATCTTTTGCGCGTGTATCAAACACGCCCCGATGACCTCCGGCCTCGATACCCTGGGCGATGATGCCGTTGATACCGGCTGCTTCGATGGTCCGAGCTTCTTGCAGGCTAGTCGCTGTTGCCAGCGTTTTGATGCCTGCCGCCCTGAACGCGGCAATTTTTTCGGCTGTTGGAATACCAAAATGAAAACTGACGAAAGCAGGACGCACTTCCAGAAGCATTTGAAACGCTTCATCATCGAGAACGAAGGTCTGGTAAATCTCGTTGAGACTTTCCGGTGCCTTCGCACCAAATTTCTCGAACAGAGCAGAAAAATGCCTGATCCAGGCCGCCTCGATGTTCCTGTCCCGCCGCGGCGGATCATTGCAGAAGACGTTTACGTTGAACGGTTGGGCGGTGAGTGAGCGGGTTTGAAGGATTGTTGATCTTGCCTGGGCAACCGAGCTTGCACCAATCCCGAGCGAACCAAGGGCACCTGCGTTGGAGACCGCCGCTGCCAAGGCCGGAGTGGAAACACCCGCCATCGGTGCCTGGATAATCGGGTGAGCTGTTCCCAATAACTCGATCATGATGGTTTCCTCAATTTTGTGATCCGTCACAGCCTCGCGTCAGGTTGGGAGAGGATAGGCTGTGGACCCACTTTTCTCAGTTATTCAGCGACATCGGTTTTGTTCCGCCCCGGGGCAAACCGAAAAGCTTTCTTACCCAATTGAGGAACGCACCGTAAGGCCGCCCCAGTACCAGCATCATGACTGTTGCGCCGATGATACCACTCAGCAATCCGCCTCCTTCTGCGCCGCTTACCACGATAATGGCTGCATAAATCGGCACCTGAAACGACATGAGAGCAGCGCTGTCCCAGAACAGTCGCGATAGCTCCGTCTCCCCAGCGCGCTGCATGAGGAAGTCGCGCCAAAGGCCATAAGGCCGCGCAACCGGAACCATAAGGACCGCCCCTAGCAACCGGGCATGACAGACCTGCTCCCACGTCATTCCAGCAATCATTCGCTCGTTGAATGCACCAGTTGTTGTGAAGAACAGAAGAAGCGCCAGTGTGTCGGCAATAAATGATCGCCGACGGACTGATTTTTCCTCCCGACTGACAGCCATAACGTCGTCTTCTCCTGTCTTATAAACTTCCTGGCTGTGCAGTGCCTAGACCTCAAGCGAGAAGCTGCGTTCTAGACCGGTGCGTGCGAATTATTTTGCGGCTTCCTCGATCAGATCCGCCACGACCTCCGGTTTCGAAACCATGACCACGTGCGACGCTCCTTCTACGACAACCGTCCGCTTCGAGCCGGCTCGATCGGCCATGAACCCGAGCGCCTTTGCCGGTATGTTCTTATCGCCGTCACCGTAAACAAAGTAGGATGGGAGTGACTTCCAAGCCGGTTCACCGGATTTCTCCGTTAGTGCGGCTTCGGTAATTGGCCGTTGGCCGGCTGCCATCAACGCAGCAGCCCCGGACGGAACGTCGTGAGCAAACTGGTGATGGAATTTCGCCTGATCAATGTAGAGATCGACTCCTCCTCCGGACAGCTTGACCGGAGCCGCTAGCGCTTCCCCGAGCGTTCCGCCTGGAAACTTGCCCGCCAGATCAGCCGCTGCTTCTCCAGCTTCAGGTGCGAAGGCTGCCACGTAGACGAGCGACTTGACGTTATCCTGTCCTTTCGCGGCATTCGAGATAACCTGACCGCCGTAGGAATGTCCGACGAGAACCACTGGTCCTTCGATGCCCTCAACAACGTCAGAAACGAGACGCGCGTCGCTCGAGACGCTGCGCAAGGGATTGGCAACCGCAACGGCTCTGTATCCGTCTTGCTGAAGTCGGGTAATCACGCCATTCCAGCTTGACGAGTCTGCGAATGCCCCATGCACGAGTACGATGGTAGGCTTTGCTTGTTGCGCAACAGCAGTTCCGGACAAAAGGCCGCTTGCAACGACAGCCGTGACGGCAATATTGGACATGGAATCTCCTCGCTGGTTTCGTGGTCTGAATGCTGTAGGCCATATGCTGAGGCATAAATGCATGCCGACAGATCAGTGGGTTTCATTAGTTCGCAGAATTTCGTGCGAGCAGCTAGGGGTTTGGCGTTCCTCTATTCGCGACACACTTTTGCAATCCATGCGGCTATCCAGCCAATCTACGCAACGTTACGAGTGGCTTTCAGGGAATGGCAACGAACGACCTGCAAGTGAACCAAACCGTTTGGCTTGAAGGCGTCCGCCAACTGCTCTTGGCTGCGTGGCGAAGTCCAGTGCGACAAGAGGGGCAAAGAATACGCAATCGGCTGGTCCCGTTGGTCAAGCTGACAAAACGGGAGGCGAATGATTGGCTGAAGTGGGTTTGGGGCAGACGATCGGACCTGCGATCGTCCTGATGGGAGCCGCTGTCGTCGCAGTGCCGCTGTTTCGGAGGCTCGGTCTGGGTTCAGTGCTGGGTTATTTTGCTGCCGGTGTGCTGGTCGGCCCCTCGTTGCTTGGCCTCTTTACTGACGCCCTGTCCATCCTGCATTTTTCCGAGCTTGGCGTCGTGATGTTTCTGTTCGTGATTGGACTTGAACTGCGCCCGCTCAAGCTATGGGCTATGCGTGGACAGATTTTCGGGCTTGGATTGGCACAGGTCGCGCTGGCAATCGCAAGTCTTGCGCTGACGGGGATGCTGGTTTTCGGCCTGTCCGGTCAGGTGGCCTTCGTCGCCGGGGCAGGCTTCGTCCTCTCTTCGACCGCCGTCATCATGTCTGTCCTCCAGGACCGCGGCGAGATTTCGAGTGTCGAGGGCCAGAAATCAGTCTCGATCCTGCTCTTCGAGGATCTCATGATCGTGCCGCTTCTGGCGGTGGTCGCATTCCTGTCACCGCTATCCCAGGCACAGTCGGGCTGGATGGACATTTTGCTGGCACTTGGTGCGGTGCTCGTGCTTCTGGGCGTATCGAAATGGGGGCTGAATCCATTTTTTGCCCTGCTGGCGAAGACGCGAACGCGCGAAGTCATGACGGCGGGCGCGCTGATGGTGGTCCTCGGCGCAGCGCTGTTGATGGACATGACTGGTCTCTCCATGGCGATGGGCGCATTCCTCGCCGGGGTGATGCTGTCTAGTTCGAGCTATCGGCATCAGATCGAAAGCGATATCGAGCCGTTCCGCGGCCTTCTCATGGGTCTGTTTTTTCTGGCAGTCGGCATGTCACTCGACCTTTCCGTCGTTGCCGCCGAAGGGTGGCTTCTGTTGTCCATGCTAGTCGCATTCACGATCGCAAAGGGCGTCGTGGTTTATGCGGTTGCACGCGTGTTCCGCAGTTCCAATCACCAGGCATTACATCGCACCTCGATGTTCTTGCAGGGCGGCGAATTCGCCTTCGTGCTCTATGCCGCCGCGACTACTGGCGGCGTGATTGACGCCCGCGAAAATGCGTTGTTTACCACCGTCGTGATCTTCTCCATGGCTCTAACGCCGCTCCTGATGATCGCGGCAGACCGGCTGCTGCGAAACGAACCATCGATGGATGGCGTCGACGCAGCCCGGGATCTGACTGGATCAGTGCTCATCATCGGTTTCGGCCGCTTTGGGCAAATCGCATCGCAGCTGCTGCTCGCCAAGGGCGTCAGTCTCTCGGTGATCGACAGGAACCCTGATCGAATCCGCGATGCAGGGCGGTTCGGGTTCAAGGTCTTCTTCGGCGATGGTACAAGGCTCGATACCCTGCGCCATTCCGGGGCGGTGTCTGCCGATGCGCTGATGATCTGCGTGAACGATCCGAAAGCGGCAATGCAGATCGTGGAACTGGCGCAGCACGAGTTCCCGCAGGCAAAGATCCTCGTGCGGAGTTATGATCGCGCTCATGCCGTGGAACTGATCCGGGCTGGCGTCGATTACCAGATCCGCGAAACGGTCGAATCCGCCTATATGATGGGAGCGGAAGGGCTGCGGGCGCTGGGCTATGCCGAGCTCGACGTGGAGGAGGCCGCAGAGGATGTGCGTCAACGCGACAATGAAAGGCTCGCCGAGCAGGTGCAGGGCGATGCCATGTCCGGCCGCGGCCGGTTGCATGTCCAGCCCGTTCCGGAACCTCTCGGCAAAGCGTCCGTGTAGAAATAGCAATGAAAGTGAAGGCACATGCGAACGCTAAGGGTTGCGATTGCCGGGTTCGGGGGCGTGGGGCGTGCCACGGCGAGCCTTCTCCTGTCGCGGCGCGCGCGTTATCGCCAGGTCTATGGGGTCGACATCCGTCTGATTGCGGTTTGCGGATCACAGGCCGGCTTGCGCGATGATCGCGGTCTCGAAGAAGACCAGCTCGGCACGCTCGAGGACGGACGTTCTGGCCCGGATTTCATAGAGGAGAGCGGGGCGGATATTCTCGTCGAAGCCGGACCGAGCGATTTTCGTAGCGGCGGCCCGGGGCTTGGCTACATTCGTTCCGCCCTGTCTGCCGGGCGTGATACGATCGTGATATCCAAGGGCGCGCTTGTCCACAGCGGAAAAGAACTTCGCGAACTTGCAAGAAGATCGGGCGCCTTGCTGAAGCTCAGCGGCGCGGCGGCGGCGGCCCTGCCGACGATCGATCTCGTGGATCACAGCCTCAAGGGCTGCACCGTGCTTGAAGTCGAAGGTATTCTCAATGCCACGACCAACTACCTGCTCGACGCCATGATGACACGTGGGATCGGCTTCGAAGCCGCGTTGCGCGAGGCGCAGCTCGGCGGCTTTGCTGAAGCCGATCCGCGAAACGACACGGAAGGGTGGGATACCGCCTGCAAGCTGCTGATCCTCGCCAATTTCGGCCTCAACGCCGACCTGACGATGGATGACCTGACCGTCGAAGGTATTCAGTCGGTGACCGGCGAGCGTATCGAGGCATGGTGCAGTGCGGGACTCGTACCAAAACTTGTCGGCAGTCTCACGCGGGCTGACGGCACATTCAGCGCCGCCGTTGGCATAAAGGCCTATCCTCTCTCCGATCCATTCGCGAACATTCGCGGAAAGGACAAGGCGATCCGCATCACAACGGACGCAATGGGAGAGACGATCGCGATCGCATCCGGCAACGAGCCGCTGGCTACAGCCGCCGCTGCGCTGAAGGATCTCGAGCACATTCTGACGGCGCGGGCCGCAGAAGACTTATCGGAGAGCACTTCACAATGACAAAGCTCACCTTGCAGGCCATACGTCATGTCGGATTCGAGGATCTCGGCAGCTTTGAAGCTCCCTTGCGGGAAGCGCGCTATGCCGTCGAGTATGTGGATATCGCGGAGCAGGACCTCGGGAAGTTCGATCCTATGTCTGCTGATCTTGTCGTGGTCCTGGGCGGCCCTATCGGCGTCAACGATTACGGGGCTTATCCCATAATCACTCGAGAGATCGAGCTGCTACGGGCACGTCTTACGGCCGACCGGCCGACACTCGGCATCTGTCTCGGAGCGCAGGTGATGGCCGCCGGCCTCGGAGCTCATGTCTATCAGGGATCCGAGAAGGAGATTGGTTGGTCAACCCTCCAACTTACGGCAACCGGCGGTCCTAACCCTCTTGCCGCGCTCCAGGATGTCCCGGTTCTGCATTGGCATGGCGACACGTTTGATCTACCCGGCGGGTGCGAGCGTCTCGCCTCCACCCCCATCTGCCTCAACCAGGCCTTCTCGCGTGGGCCGAACATTCTCGGCCTGCAGTTTCATCCTGAGCTTGTTGCCGCGAGGTTTGAGCACTGGCTGTTGGGACATGCGAGCGAATTGGCGACGTCTGGCGTCAGTCCCGTGATGCTGCGCCGCGAGACCGAACTTTACGGAAAAAGACTTGAAGAAGCTGCTGTCCGCCTGCTGACCGAATGGCTGGCGCGGCTCACTTGAAGGGGCAACCCTCCTCCAACAATCGAGGAAAAGCGTATGAAAGCAGCAGTCTATGACAATCCAGGTCCGCCCACGGTCTTGAGATATGCCGATGTCCCGGATCCCGTGCCTGGGCCAAACGATGTTCTCATTGCCGTCGAGGCGATTTCGATCGAGGGTGGAGATCTGATCAATCGCCGTTCGAAGCAGCAGCCCTCTCCCTGGATTGTCGGCTACGCAGCCGCCGGGACCATCATGTCGGTCGGCGAGAACGTGCGCAATCGAACAGTCGGCCAAAGGGTTACTGCCTTCGACATGCAGGGCTCACATGCGGAACTCTGGTCCGTGCCTGCCACACGCACATGGCTGGTTCCGGATGGTGTAGACATGGGACAGGCTGCTGCGCTGCCTATTTCCTTCGGAACTGCTTACCATTGCCTGATCACCCGGGGGGGCCTGCGAGAGACTGAGACAGTTCTGATCCAGGCGGCCGCCGGTGGCGTTGGCCTTGCCGCTATCCAATTGGCACGTGACGCGGGCGCGACCGTCATAGCCGTCGCCGGCGGCAGGGAACGCCAGGCGCGCCTCATCGACCTCGGTGCATCAAACGTCATCGACCGGTTGAAAAACGACGTCGTCGCTGAGGTGCTTCGGCTGACCGATGGTCGGGGTGCTGACCTCGTCATCGATCCCGTCGGGTCTACCTTACAGGGTTCGCTTGCTGCGCTCGCTCCTGAGGGAAGTCTTGTCTTCGTCGGAAATGCGGGCGGCGGAGGCCTCAATGTCGATTTGTGGCAGCCGATGCAGAACAATCAGACGCTTCACGGCGTCTTTATGGGCTCACTGTTCGAGAAGCCAGCCGTACACCGGACTGTCGACGAGCTCCTCTCGGCGGCGGCACAGAAGAAGCTCGAGGTCGTGATTGATCGAATCTTCCCACTTCGGGAAGCACCGAACGCTCATCACTATGCCGAAACGGCCAAACCGCTGGGCCGCGTGGTCATGAAGCCCTGACTCCCGTGTTCCATAATTCCGCAGCTCGCGCAGCCAATGTGTTTCACATGCGACGCTGATCACCAACCAGTGTTGATCGCAGCGAGCGAAAGGACAATCGAGATGAAGCACATTTCGTTCAAGAACAGACATATCAACGTGGTGGGCAATCTCCATCTACCGCCTGACTTCACCGAAAGTGGAGCTTACCCTACGCTCGTCCTTGCAACACCAGGCAGTAGTGTGAAGGAACAAGTCGGTGCAATCTACGCAGAGAGACTGGCTGACCGCGGCTTTCTGGCCCTGACTTTCGATCCGTCGTACCAGGGCGAAAGTGGCGGCGAGCCCCGGGATCTTGAAGACCCGGCCGCTCGCGTCGAGGATATTCACTGCGCGGTCGATTCCCTGATGACGTTACCTTACGTGAGCGAGGAGCGTCTCGGCCTGTTGCGAATATGCGCCGGTGGCGGCTACGCGATCCATGCGGCGCTGACCGAAAGACGCTTCAAGGCGGTCGGGACGGTCGTCGCCAACGACATCGGTGAGGCGTTGCGGCAGCTTCTGCCTGACGCCAGTCAAACGCTTGTTGACGTCGGCAACCAGAGGACGAACGAAGTGCATGGTGGCCGACCGCGAAGAGACCCCATGGATCCCGGATAGCCTGAAGGACGCCAGGGCAGCAGGCATTGTAGACCCAGACCTGTTGGAAGCGGTCACATTCTACCGGGAGTCGCGTTACCGGCACCCGAACTGTACGAACCGGCTGTTGTTCGTGAGATACGGCAGCCTTCTCAAGTTTGACGCCTTCAATCTCGTGCCCGATCTGCTGACGCAACCGCTTCAGGTCATCGTCGGCGGCCGCCGCGGAAATACCGGTCAATACGAAGCCGGACAACGTCTGTTCGACCTCTCTCCATCAAAAGAAAAACACTTAATGGCGGTTGAGGGAGCCGGCCATTACGACATGTATTAGAAGCTCAATATATGAGCCAAGCCGTCGAGAGGCTGGCTGATTTCTATAAGGTGCATCTCATCGCTTGAAGCGCCCGGTAGCTTCCTGGGCCGCTTCCGGGCAGCGTGTCGAACCCAAATGCATTCACTCAGCGCATGGCTCAGCGCCGGTTACCGGCTGATGCCTTGCAGCCATTCCAAGAGCTCAACCGAGGATATCATGATGCAAGACCCAAAGATTTCAGCAAATTCGAGCATTGACGGGGCGACCTGGATTCCTGAAAGCAAATCAGCTGTCACTCATCCCCACATGACGGACGATTTTGCGCGCGTCTACGAGATGACGGCGAACCGGAATACCGGTCAGATTGCTGCTCTGGCTCTCGATCGTGTCGGTGGTATTCAATGGGGCACGCACGTTCTTGATATCGCAGCGGGCGCTGGGGCGCTAGGTGTGCCAGCTGCGCTTCGCGGCGCGGCCGTGCTTGCCATCGACAATGCGCCTGGCATGGTAAATCTTTTGGAGAAAAGGCTCGCACCCTTTCCCTCAAGTGAGGCAAGGCTGATGGATGGTCAGCAACTCGCGTTGAAAGACGACAGCTTCGATGCGACATTCTCGCTTTTCGGAGCCAGCATTTTCCCCGATTGGCGACGCGGTCTGGCCGAGCAGGCGCGCGTGACCCGGCGCGGCGGGAAAGCCTGTGTGGCGACATGGCGCAAACCGCCGGGCGGCGGCCCTTTCATGGTCATGGCGCAAGCGCTGCGCTCTGTCTTTCCAGACATGCGACCGCCTTCGCCTCCTGAGGGTTTTCTCCTGCTTTCCGAACCCGATCGGTTGGCCAAGGAAATGGCTCACGCCCACCTTTCCGCGATTGACGTCGAAGAGATCGAGACCGTCTGGGAAGGCCCCGCCGGGCACGCTTATCTTGACGAACTTCGTGACTTGCACAGCTATATGGGCGTCTACGCGCAGCTTGATAGCGATCAACGACGGCGTGTCGACGCGGCAATACTTGAGGTGATCGACGGATTGGCAAGCGGCAACACGGTTATCCTCCGCGCAACCGCCGTTCTGGCCGTGGGAACGAAACGATGAAGCGAGTTTGTTTCTCGCCTTGAGTGCGGTGGCCGAGCCGCTTCAGGCTGGCTCCCGATCCGAGGCTGGGCCTGACCTCCAGAGGCCCAGTCTTTGCTTAAAACGTCCGATCAATCTCTCCATGAGTGCTCCAGCTACCTGGTAATACTGATGCAGCTGAAACCTGAATGCCTGCCGGCGGTCGTGGCTGTAAGGTCGTAAGTGGCAAAAGCACGCCCGATGCAATCTGTCCGGAGGTAAAATGGCAGGGAGATCGGCTTCTTCACCCCCCTCCACCTCGTTGGGCGCGATCGCCATTGTATGCCTGCCATGAGGCAATCTCGCAGATTCGAGCTGATACTCTTTTGTCCACCCCGAAGATGCCATGCCTCCGCGCCCGGAATAAAGCCGGGTGGGCATGCAGATCCTCTTGCAAATGGCGTTCCCCATTTTGCGACAGAGCTTCCCAGGATCGAGCACTATCGCATGACCGGCTGTGGTGCCAGTCTCAGACTGTCGGTGGCCGTGCACCCGTGGAGAAAGAAGCTCTGCGCTAAACATCTTTCAAAGGACCCATAATGGAAATCGGTATCGACAGTTTTGCGGCTATCCTTCCAGATCCGGCGACGGGCCAGGTTCCCTCGGCCACCATCCGTATGGCAGAACTGATCGAGGAAGTCGAAGTGGCGGACCGCGTTGGACTGGACGTGTTCGGTATCGGTGAACATCACCGCGCAGAGTTTCTCGACTCCGCGCCGACGATCATACTGGCTGCCGCTGCGGCACGGACCAGCCAGATCAGATTGACGAGCGCGGTAACAATTATAAGTGCTGCCGACCCTGTGCGGGTTTTTCAGGAATTCGCAACCCTCGATCTGATTTCCAGGGGTCGAGTGGAAATCGTTGTAGGTCGCGGGTCCTTCGTCGAAGCTTACCCACTGTTTGGCTTGGACACGCGTGACTACGACGATCTTTTTGCGGAAAAGCTCGATTTGTTGCTTGCTCTGCAAGAGTCGACGAATGTGAGCTGGGAAGGGCGTTTCCGACCGCCGCTCCGCGGACAAGGCGTCTATCCCCGTCCTCATCAACAACGACTTCCGATATGGATCGGTGTCGGCGGCACGCCGCAGTCGTTCGCGCGCGCCGGTGCGCTTGGTCTTCCCTTGATGATCGCCATCATAGGCGGAAGCTTTGAGCGCTTTCGTCCGCTCGTCGATCTCTATCGGGAAGCTGGTAAACGCGCAGGGCAAAGCCCCGAGGTGCTCAAGATCGGTGTTCATGCGATGGGCTTCGTCGGCGAAAGCAATGCTGCAGCCAGGGACGCCTTTTTCCCTGGCTGGGCGCATCTGACAGCGAATATCGGTCGCGAACGCGGCTGGTCGCCGCCGACGCGTCAGCAGTTCGAGACCATGGCGGGACCCGAAGGTGCATTCCTGGTTGGTGATCCAGCGACGGTGGCAGCCAAAATGCTGCGGGCCAGTGAAACACTGGCTGGCGTATCACGCATCACCTTCCAGATGAGCACAGCCGCTCTCGATACTTCAGCAATGAAACGATCAATAGAACTGCTGGGCACCGAAGTGGCGCCGGTGGTCAGAGCAACACACCGCGCTTGACAGCTAGGCTTGATCGCAAAACGGGGACACAAAATGGACATCGAAGATCTGCGGACCTTTGTCGAAGTCGCCGATTCCGGTGGTGTATCGCCGGCGGCGCGCCGGTTAGGTGTTTCCAAGTCGATGGTCAGTCGGCGGCTCGCCCGACTTGAGGTGGAACTCGGTGTCCAACTTGTTGCGCGCACTACCCGTGGCGCCGGCCTCACCGAGGCGGGTGTCACGTTTCGCGAGTTTGCGGCAAAAACCTGCACCGAAATAGACATTGCACGCGAAACGATTTTGCCCGAAGGCGACCTTCGTGGACGCTTGAGGGTTTCCGTTCCGCTGACATCGGGCCCAATGCACTTCGCCTCCGTGCTTACAGAAATGGCGCGCCGCCACCCGCAGCTTCAGATCCACGCCGAATATAGCGACCACTGCGTCGATCTGGTTGCAGAAGGGTTCGACTGCGCGATTCGAGTCGGCGCGTTGCGTGACTCCAACGTGATCGCCAAGCGCGTGGGCGAGATCTATTTCAAGCTCGTCGCCAGCCCCGACTATATCAGGGTTCATGGCTCACCTGAATCGCCAGACGAAATCGCGACCCACCAAGCCTTGCTGGGTATCGAGGCGTGGCGGTTCCTGGAAGGCGACAGGATCATCACCGTGCAGGCACAGGGTCGCTTCAGCTCCAACAACGGCGCGGCGATAGCCAAAGCCGCAGCGAAGGGGCTTGGCATTGCATGGCTTCCGGACTGTGTCACCCATAAATATCTTGCCTCAGGCGCGCTTGTCCCAATCATGACCCGCTTTCCGCTGCCCGTCGGGGATGTTCATGTTGTCAGGCCATCCAGCCCCCATCCACCGCGCAAGGTGCGTATCCTTTCCGAATTTCTCATCGCATCTTTCGAAAAACTTCGCGGGGCGTCGGGTGCGGATAACCGATCACCCACCCTTGATCACTCGCTCACATCTCTCAATAGTTCGTCGGGCGCGGAACTCCGCCTGAAGATAAATAACTCCGTCTCAGATGATGCCTTCAGAGAACAGCGGCAACCAATTCACTCCGCGATATAAATCGCCTAACAGATAAGAAAGGTTTCCTCACATGAGCTGGAACCCCGCAATTGAACCAGGCTGTCCGGACGAGGTCGGAATTGACGCGATCGAAACCCTCATCATTCCCCGCGCCCGCGACCTTGGCGGCTTCGAGGTTCGACGCGCCCTGCCTGCCCCGAAGCGACAGATGGTGGGACCATTCATCTTCTTCGATCAGGCAGGACCGGCCGAGCTCCTGACGGGCCAGGGCATCGATGTCCGGCCCCACCCGCATATCGGGCTTGGCACGGTCACATACCTCTATCGCGGCGACTTTCATCACCGCGACAGCACGGGAGCCGACCAAATCATCCGTCCTGGTGCGTTGAACTGGATGGTCGCCGGCCGCGGTGTTTCCCATTCGGAGCGAACATCCGCCACTGCCCGAAGCGGGCCGAACAGTCTGTTCGGGATCCAGACCTGGCTCGCCCTGCCGGAAAAGAATGAGGACATGGCGCCAACATTTAACCACTATGGCGAGGAGATGCTGCCGGTGATCGAGGATCGCGGGGTATCGGTTCGGCTCATTCTCGGCAACGCTTATGGCAAGACCGCTCCCGCAACCATGTTTTCCGAGACATTTTATGCCGATGTCACGCTGGGTCCGAGTGCTCTCCTGCCGATGCCTGACAATCACGAGGACCGAGGCATCTATATCGCCGAAGGCTCGATCTCGATCGCTGGTCAGGAGTTCGAGGCACAGCAGATGATGGTCTTCCGCCCCGGCGACAGGATCACGGTTGCAGCCGGCCAAAAAGGCGCTCGCCTGATGATCCTCGGCGGCGCTACATTATCTGGACCGCGCTACATCTGGTGGAACTTCGTCGCCTCATCGAAAGAGCGCATCGAGGAAGCCAAGGCCGAATGGCAGGGGCAGAAATGGGGCGAAGGCCTGTTCGACTTGCCGATCGACGATCGCGACGAGCATATACCGCTTCCGGAATGACGACAGTCGCGCGATCGCCCTGGCGCGATTGACGAAATCCGGAACGGCATTCACGACCTGCCTGTTCGATAGAAGACGGAGAAAGTAAAATGAGCAACAAATGGCCACGCCTCGACTACCTCAGCTGGCGCGAAACGTGTTCCGCCCTGCACCTCTACCTGCAGGTCGTCGGCAAATACCGACTGGCTCATACACCGTGGCTCAACCATTCCTGGAACGCGACTTTCTACGTTACCCCCTCCGGTCTGACGTCCTCTCCGATCCCTGATGGCCCTGGCATCGAGATTGTGTTCGATTTTCATGAACATACAGTCATTGGTTCGAATGGTGACGGACGGCGAGCCTCGTTTGCGTTGGGGACATCTACCGTCGCAGGGTTCCACGCCAATTTCACCCGTCTGATCTCCGAACTCGGCGGCAATCCCGACTTCCATGGCCAGCCAAATGAAGTGGCGGACCCCGTGCCGTTCGATGAGGACCATCGGGAACGCTCGTATGACCGCGACGCCGTCCGGAAGTTTCATGAGGCACTGATGGCGATAGACCGGGTATTCAAAGCGTTCCGGACATCCTTCATCGGGAAATCCAGTCCTGTGCATCTTTTCTGGGGCAGCTTCGATCTGGCCGTTACCCGGTTTTAGGGACGGCAGGCGCCAATCCATCCTGGCGGCGTACCGGCACTGCCGGACAACGTGGCGCAGGAGGCCTACGACCGCGAGGTTTCTTCGGCAGGCTTTTGGCCGGGAGGCGGCGGCATCGACTATCCCGCATTCTATGCCTATGCCTATCCCGCACCGAGCGGTTTCAGGGCTGCGTCTGTTCGGCCTGATACGGCATTCTGGCACGAGGGCCTGTCGGAGTTCATCCTGCCTTATGAGGCGGTTCAGGCTGCGGCCGATCCTGACGAAGCGCTCATGGCGTTTCTCGTCTCGACTTACGAAGCTGCCGCCGATCTTGGACATTGGGATCGAGACCAGCTCGAGTGCACGCACGGTCAGCGCGGCAAAGTTCGGGAACTGAGTGCGAAGGCCCCGGAGAAGGCTACTTCTTCGGTTAGCGAGGAGGTGGAACGGGAAGACGGGGTTTCGAAGGGGCGGTACCGGATCGTGGTTGAAGGCGTCGAAGCGGAGATGACCTACAGTCGAGCTGGCACACAGCTCATCATCATCGACCACACTGACGTCCCCGCGGCTTTACGGGGGAGAAAAGTTGGTGAGCGGCTTGTGCGCCAGGCGATCGAAGATGCCCGACGCGAGGGTGTTTTTATCATTCCCCTTTGCCCGTTTGCGAAAGCCCAGATTGAGCGACATCCTGAATGGCAGGATGTTCTTCGCAAGTGAGCAGAATGCCCGGCATTGGAGGATGGCATGCAGAAAAAAACCGACCCGATCCTGGAGGCAGATAAGCTCCTGATGGCCGCTGTCGATGAGGCTATCGACAACGCTGCCAGGACCGCTGGACCTGAACTTCAGGCAGGTGGTTCACGCGTCTCGCCCCGTGATTACTTCGCAGATGGCGTTCTGCGCCACCTGTTCCTGCGTTTGTGCGGAGCCGACCCGACAACATACAAGGGAGGTGATCCGGAAACGGCGTGGAAGATTTTGTATGCAGGACGCGGCGTCGCCCGTCACTGGGAGAGGGAAAGCGGCAAGCCGCCCGCGTGGCGAGGGAAGAAAGACCGCCGGGAGGATATTGAGAAGGACAGAAGTGAACGCCAGCAGCTGGCACTCTCCGCGCAGAATTTTGCCATAACCACCGCTATTCGAGCTTTGCTCGATCACGCACGCGCTTCGGATCCGGAAATCACAGATCGTCTCGAAGCAGTCATCGACGCACGCCACGCGAGGCTTGAGTCTAAATCCGATACCGACCACGAGTTTACCGAAAGAGCAAAAACCTACCTGTCGCTCCTCACCCGCCGGCCGGACTAGGCGCAATGCTACGCAATCGGAACCTCAACAGTTGATGGAGTTAAACATGACAGAACGTTGCCCTGTTCTTACCCCCTCTGAAAGACAGATCGTCGACGTCATCAAGAGTGCGGACGACGGATTGGCTGCTGCGGTCTCTCTGGCTTTGGAGGAGGCGGTCAAAAAGGCTGCCGAAGATATGAGAGCAATCGGTCAGGAGGAATCCGCGCCGGCGATGCAATATTTTGCGAGCGTCAT
Organism: Sinorhizobium sp. RAC02; assembly: GCF_001713395.1. Classification (NCBI taxonomy): domain Bacteria; kingdom Pseudomonadati; phylum Pseudomonadota; class Alphaproteobacteria; order Hyphomicrobiales; family Rhizobiaceae; genus Sinorhizobium; species Sinorhizobium sp. RAC02. The sequence goes on from NZ_CP016451.1 coordinate 209,031, forward strand.
TCATCAAAGAATGTACTGCCTGATGTGCGGTGCGGATCCGGACACACTCAAAGGCGGCGATCCCGACATCGCTTACCACGTCATCCGCAACAGCCAGAATATCGCCAGGCACTACTGGTCAGCAGATATAGAACCCTACCCACCCAAGTAGGAACTAGTGCGAAAACCACCGGTGGCGAGGTGTTGAGCATGGATCAGCGCGCCGAACGTAGTCTCTATGTTGGAAATTTCGTAGCACTTCTAGGAGGTAAGCCATGGTATCAGACGCGGATCTCACCGGCATCGATTGTGAAGTAGTAGACCGAGTGATTGACGTCGGAAAAAACAAATTCCGCGTATTGGAGCAAGGACAAGGGCCAGCAGTTCTTTTCGCCCACGGCTTCCCGGACACGGCCGACACATGGCGGAGCCAGATGAGCGCTGTTGCGGAGGAAGGTTACCGAGCTGTAGCGCTTGACATGCGCGGGTTCGGGGCGAGTTATTCACCTTCGGAGGTTGAACAGTACACATCCCCCTACATTGTCGGCGATCTGGTCGGCGTGCTGGACGCGCTGGAAATCCCGAGTTGCACTCTCGTGGGCCATGACTGGGGTGCAGATCACGCCCAGAAGGCAATGCTGATGCGACCCGACCGGTTTACAGCCCTCGTCAGTGTGAGCATCCCCTACGCGCCAAGGGGTGAGACGAGCCTCAACGACAGCTTGCGGGATCAAGGGCTCGGTGATCGCTACTACGCACTGGCATTTGACAAACCAGATTCAGGCAAGCAATTCCTGCCTGCGGAGAACAGCATCGCGAGCGTTCTATACTGGCTTTCGGCGAGCCCGCCGCCGGAGCAGCGCTGGGATCCGATCGACCCGGAAAAGCACATGCTACGCCCTGCACCGGTAGTCGCTCCAGATTGGGCCGACCCCGACTATGTCGACCGTACGATAGCTGCTTTTACCCACTCCGGGTTTGAAACAGGTCTGAACTACTACCGCGCCGTTCCCCATACATTCGAACTCATGTCGGCGTATAAAAACGCTGTCATTCGACAGCCCAGTCTCTATATCTGGGGTGCAGTTGATGGACTTTGCCAGTTTTTCCATTCGGACAACCCGACTGTCAACGACATGCGAGCAAGTCAGCCCGGACTGGTCGATGTTGTCCGTCTGGAAGCCACCGGTCACTGGGTGCAACACGAAGCAGCAGATCGCCTGAATGCCGAATTGCTCAAGTTTCTCGGCACCCATGCTTCGTGGGAGATCTAAATTGACATTGATTTCCGCAATACGCGCCGGCGATCTCGCCAGAGTTGGAAGTCTCGTTCAGTCAGGGGTAGATGTGAATGCCCGCGACGCCGAGGGATTTACGCCGCTGATGATCGCGGCCGGGTTGGGACAGCCGCAGATGGTGGAATTGCTGCTGAATGCAGGAGCGGATGTTTTAGTCCTTGAGCCGCGCATGGGCGCGACAGCGCTCCACAAAGCCGCTCAATCCGGCAATCGTGACGTAATAACGCTACTTCTGGACAATGGTGCGTTTGTCGATCAGCAGTCGCCCGTATTGGGGAACACAGCGTTAATGGATGCGGTTCTACACAAGCAGGAAGATGGTGTGAGGACGTTGCTCTCCTATCGCGCCAGGACTTCAATCCGAAACCACTGGGACCAAACCGCTCTTGACCTCGCCGAGAATGATGGCCTGGATTCAATCGCCCGGCTGATCCGTGATAAAGTCAGTGCCAATGAGACAAATGTCCTGCGATCGGATCTCGTCCTTGCCGCAAAAGCGGGTGACGTCGGAGAAGTGAAACGGTTGATTGCTGCCGGCATCGACGTCAATCAACGGATGCCGATCGCCGGGACGCCGGACGACGATTACACTCCACTGGGGATCGCCGCCCGAGAAGGGCATGCGGAAATTGTGACCCTTCTCAGGGATGCAGGTGCAGACGTCCGGCAGGTCGTGGGCCTCATGAAAGGTACACCTTTCCATGAAGCAGCCTATTTCGGACATGCAGATGTAATTGAAATTCTTGCTGAAACAGATTGTATCGGAGCTGCGCAGCCAGAGCTGGATGCGCAGGGGCCGTATAATGGTCTGACAGCACTTCACGACGCTGCGTGGCATGGTCACATGGATGCTGTACGATCGTTGATCAACGCGCGCGCGCGGCTGGATCTGAAGAGCCATGCAGGCCTGACGCCGAGGGAATTGGCTCTTCTCTACGGATATGACGAAATCGCATCGTTGCTCGCTGAAAGCGAGAATTTTGAAAACACCTGAAACGACGTGGATCCACCTCCTAACGCTCTTCGTGTCATGCGGTTAGGCTGCTGCCAAAATTACGAGCGTGCAGCTGAACTGGTGCACGATATGCCTTACAACGACAGCCCACTCACAGCGGTGTTCGACCGTGTTCATCTGTTTGCTTAGGCCTTGACCTGATCGCCTCAGAAAGCAGCGGTCTAGCGAATTCAAAGAACGCCTGTGCGCTTTGGGACCCCTTGCTTGAACGAAACAGCATTTGTGCGGGCATCGGCTCCGAAGTGAGATCGCACCAACCACTGAACCACCGGGATTCAAAGGTTCGACGAAGGCGTAACTCCTTATATTCCGGGCATATTAGGCTCTAGGGCCGGTTCTTTGACATAGACTGGATACCTTGATTTCGCCGCCGCGGTGAGAGTTGTATCGATATCCAGAGTGATCGCTGGCTGTTGGGCAGATGTTACGGCGATCTCGAAGCCGTCGGGATCCACGGTGAAGCCGCCTCCCCCAAACACCAGATTGCTCCCGGGACGAGTTCCGACGCGGTTGGAACTAACGACGCAAGCGCCGCTGGCAATTCCTGCCATGCTGGCAGCAGTCCTCCACATGCGATGGTCGACGCCGGTCGCGCGCGGCACGGCGATCAGATCGGCACCTGCCTTTCCAAGGTGGCGTGCTTTGTCCACGAACATCAACTCGGTGCATATCAACACACCAACCTTGATTCCCGCGATTTTAACCACGTCAAAACCAGGGCGCTGAAGCTCGAACCACGATTCTTCTTCCCATCCTGTTTCTGATGGAAAATAGTGCTTTTGGTGGATGAACTCGTATCGGCCTTCTGTCAGCACAAATCCCTCGTTCACCAGACGTCGGCCGTTAAATACGGGACGAGACGAGATTACTGCCGCGAGCGGTAGACGAGATAAGGTGTCCAAGGCTCGCTCGTGGAGCGCAGCCCATTCACGCGCAGCTTGGACATCGAAAGGACGCCTTGTTGGCTGCCAAAAGCCAAACGGCATCTCATTCGTTATCAGGATGTCATTCCGTGCGTCGACGAATTGCCTGGAGATCTCTTCCCAAGCGGCCTCGCCCGGGAGCAACCCTTCCGGCCATTCAACCGACCATGCCTTAACCATCCAAGCCTCTTTTACAGTTATCGTCGAATAAGTCGTTCAGCGTGAGAGCATTAAGTTGAACTACAACAACCCCACCTATGGCTGTGCATCCTCTACCAGGCAAACTTCAGTTCCGCTCGGACGTAGTTGCTGTCACGGCCTCCGGCATTGCGAAGCGTCGAACCTACCTGGTAGTGAACTGCTTCTACCGAGCCTGTAAGATTTCGGTTGAACCTGTAGTCGGCCCTCAATTGAACATAGGCGCCCGTCCAAGGATTTCCCCCGCCTGCGGTCCCGGCAACCGGGACGCTCGGCAAGGTATAAACGGCGTCGTCCGTCGTCTGGCGCCAAAGCAGACCGACGCCTGCCAGTAAGGTCAGGTCATCCATCGGCTGAACGGTGATCGAAGGCTTGACGTGGATGAGGTTGGCGTATCCGGTATGCCCGCCGAGCGAGAAATAGACTCCGTTTGGAAACAGCGGATTGAAGGTGCCAAGGGTGCCATCATCCGCATCCCGATCACCTGACGCCATGTCGAACTGCAGACCGATCCTGGGCGACCAGGTTACCCCTTCAAAGGTATAGCCGGTCCTCGCCCCCAAGGCCCATCCCACAATGTCGGCCGAACCGACCTGCCCGACCTGACCCATTGCTTCCGCGTCCCAGTCGAAACCGCCATGCGTCCCGGCCAACCGGATATTGAGCACATGCCGTTCCTCCTCGCCCGATGCGGTCAGGAAATTCGCATTATTACGTTGGTAGAGCGCGTAATACGCGGAAGCCTCTGTCGTCGGGGACAGTTGTCGCTCTACCCTGGCGCCGCTGAACCGCAGATCGCTGCTTGATTGATCATCGAAAGGGTCGTCATCCCGATACTGGACGGGCTAGCTGACAAGACCATAGAAGCGCCATATCTCCGTTTCCCACCCGGCCCAGATCGCGTCGAACGACTGGCGGACATTCGGCCCGTCACGGGTCGAGACAAAACGTTCCAGGTCGAACGCGAAGTCCTGCCGACCGATCCTCGCAATAAACGTTCCCGCGTAAGTTTCCTGCGTATACCCCATGAATGCGAGGCGAAGGTCAAATCTGTTTGCATCGTTGGGGCCGACTGCCGTCTTGTCGAAGGCGCGCACATCTTCAAACTGCGTAAACAATTGCCAGTTTTCATTCAGGTGTAGGTCGATATGAAACTGCGCACGCTGCAACCCGTAAGCATCCGTTGGGTTCGCCGCTACGGTTCCGAACGCCGGCGCATCGCTGGTTTCAATGATTTCCCGTAGATTGAACCCTAACGAAATATAGCTGTCGGGATTAGCGGGAAATAACGGGATGTATTTAAGGCGATCCAGCGGTTGCGTCCGCAGTTCTGCATCTGCGAGAGGCGACCAGTCCTCTTTCGAGCGGTCGGGTTTCATCACGGGCCGATCCGCCGCATTTGCATCGTCGTTGGCGAAGGCAAGCCCGTGCTCCATCTGAGAAAGGGTGATGAGAGCCAACGATAAAACAAGCCTCCTTGCCCAGTGCGTGAAGCCAGTTAGGTTCGGCTGTCGCCTCCTGCATCGGTCACCGGCGGCGTGCCATTGGGTACCTAGATTTAAGTTGATTAATCCCACGAGGATCGTTTTCGGTAGTTCGATGCGGTACTTTCGGAACGACGAGGATAGATGGATCGTCCGTAGTATTCCGGTGCCTCCATCGGTTTCCTCGATGTCCCGGCCATGACTAAAGTCCTGCTGGGGCGTTCGTCACCGGTGTGTTAAGCAACTGCTGTTCCCACAAGTAGGCGATGCCGCTGCCAGCCATGTGAGATATCAGCACCTCGGTCAGTTCTTCGACATGCTGGGTGCGTGCCCAGTCCCGCTGCCATTCGCTAGCCAAGGCCATCCACGTCATCATGTTGACGCCGGCTGCGATCATGCGCTGTATGGCGACCTGGTGAGACTCGACGGAGCTTCCCCCCGATGCGTCGGTGATGACGGTCACGTCCCAGCCTTCGCCAGCCGCCTGGATTGCAGGCATCGCAACACAGACTTCCGTCCAGAGGCCTGCGATGATGAGTTGCTTACGCCCGGTCGCCTTGACGAGATCCACCACATTCTTGTCTTCCCACGTATTGATCCAAGTCCGGTCGATCACTTCCTGCCCCGGGAAGACATCGGTGATCTGCTTGAAAAGCTTACCGCCGCGATCGGCAATGACACTGGTAAGGATCGTCGGAACATCGAAGGCCTTGGCCACCTTGGCCAGCGCAGTCGTGTTGTTGACGACAGCCTGAGGATCATGACTATTAACGTTGGTCAGCTGATAAGGCTGATGGTCGATAAGGACGAGAACAGAATCTTCGGGACGAAGGAGAGAATCTAGGCCGTTACGAAAGGTCATGGATACATCCTGTATTGCAGGTTAATAAAGCTTCGTTCGAGGGCGTTCGGAAAGCCATCCGCTACGAACGTGCCATTCTCTCTTGTGGCCCGGTAGTCCTCGGTTGTGTCATGCTGTGTTGCAGGAAGGGGAACGCGAATTGCAAATTGAGGATCTGAGGATATTCGTCGAGGTTGCTGATGCGGGAGGGGTGTCATCAGCAGCGGCGCGGCTGGGCATTTCCAAGTCGATGGTCAGCCGACGGATTACCCAGCTCGAGGCGGAACTTGGCGCACAGTTACTGGCAAGGACGACCCGTGGTATAGCGCTGACAGAAGCAGGTGCTACATTCAGGGAGTACGCGGCCCGGATTTCTGCCGAACTGGATGTGGCGCGGGAAACGATCCTGCCTGCCGGTGAGCTTCGAGGTCGCATGCGCGTAGCCGCACCACTATCATTTGGCCCGACGCATTTTGCTCCGGTCCTCGCCCAGATGGCGCGCCGATACTCGGAACTCCATATCAGTTCGTCCTACACCGACCGCTTTGTAGATCTCGTAGGAGAAGGTTTCGACTGTGCAATTCGGGTAGGGTATTTGCAAGATTCGAATCTCATCGCAAGACGTGTCGGGCCGCTGTATGGTAGATTCGTTGCGAGTCCAGCCTACATCCAGGCGTACGGCGCTCCCGAACGACCGGAAGATCTTGTGAATCACCAGATCGTGATGCGGGAAGCCGAGACTTGGCAATTCATGGATGGCGAAAGAGTCGTCACGCTGCGCCCTCAGGGACGCTTTGTAGCCGACAACGCGGTATCACTGATGGCAGCTGCTCTCGAGGGCCTCGGGGTGGCCCGTCTGCCGGAACCGCTTGTAGCGGATCATATCTCGTCGGGCGCACTGGTGCCAGTCATCACGGGTTATCCAATCCCACCAGCCGGCATCTTTGTCGTAAGGCCACCTGGCCAGTATTCATCCCGAAAAGTGAGAGTCCTCACGGACATGCTCATCGAATGTTTTGGCAACCCGCCTGTTGGCGATGGCGCGCTGAACGTCAGCAGAGAAGACGACCCAACGGCGCAAGGCTAGTGTAAAAAATTCGAAGTCGACCGGTTCGCTTCCGGTTGCTGGTCCAGCGTGTGATTTGCGGCGTCAACATCGTCGCGTATTAGCAGAGCCAGTGATGGGGAGCGGCTCCGTCAGGGTTTCCGAGGGTTCCTCGTTGAGAGTATCCCTCCTGAACTGGTGCCACGGGTATTCCCGGATCTTGATGACCCTGACCACTTGCCATAGGAAAATCCGTCGGCGTACGGCGATAGGCGTCGTCGTAGCCTCTGCAGTGGGCATCGACGCCAACTGATGTCGTCGGAGATGATGCCGAAGTCAGATTCCAGGAACTCCTGAAGTAAGTTCGCGATCACGGCCTGCGTACCTTGCCCAAGCTGATCGACGACATACGACAGGCTGGACACGACCACGTCGGACTACACGAAGACCGCTGTCCGACGAGATCGAAATCCAGTTGCCCTACTCACCTGTGTGCGCTTATCTGGTGTTACGCACACCGGAGTTACCGGGGGAGTGGGTTCGTCGTCGCGAACGAGTAGCGCGCGATCTTCCACGTGCCGTCATCGCCTTGATGGAAGATGAACAGTTCGTGGTTAGCGTCGGGTACGCGTTGTTTGATTGCGTTTACGGTGACGTGCCCGTTCGAACTCGTCCTGACGAACGCCCATTTCGGAGCGACTTGCACAATCTCCTCGACCGTCAACTCGGTGTCGAAGGTAATCATCTGAAAGATGCCGCTGTAAGCAGCCCGGATTGCATCGTCGCCGACCGCCGAAGGGCTGTTAGGAGCCATGAAGACGCCGTCGGCATCGAATACAGTTAGCACCGTGTCAGTATCCGAGGCGTTAAGGGCCGCCTCGTAGGTCTGCAATACCTTCTCGATGTCAGCCTGGACTACATCAGCGGTTTTGCCTGCGGATTTCGCGAGAAATTTCATAAACCTGCATCTCTTTCTTGTTTCAATTGGTTGTTTTGGGCTTTGTATAGCTTCCGGTTTTGCGGGTAATAAGAGGGTCTTGAAGCTGTCGCCGTTCCCGAACGCCGCACGCCGTCGTGGCAATAGGTTAGCGGCACGCAGCCGCGGCGACTTGCCCCGGCCGCGCTAATTTCGCTTTTTGTGAGACAAAGCAGAGGAAGAACCTGACCGCTAAGTTCATTTCGCCTCGTAGTAGCTGCCAAAGTATTTAATGGGCGACCAAGCAGGAAGAATCTCAGGCAGTTTCGGTGATAGATCGCTATAATCCTGCGCACCGAACACTACCTTGCCGTCCATGATAGTCAGAACAGAAGAAACCAATTTGATCTGATCTTCCGGCACGGCGAAATAGTCCCGGTCGAGCACAACGAAGTCCGCGAGATTGCCCGGCGCAATTAATCCCATTTCGGATTCGGTATCCATGAACCATGCTGCGCCTCTGGTGAACAGTTTCAGCGCTTCGGCGCGGGAAAGACGATTGTCCTTGGCCAGAACTTCGGATCCCGACACGGACTTCCCGGATACCATCCAGCTGATGCCAACCCAGGGGTTGAACGTGGCTGCACGGAAGGCGTCGGTGCTCATAGCCAGCGGAATGCCGCTATCCACGAGCTTGCGCAGACGCGGGGTCTGCAAAGCTACCTCGCGACCATGGCTCTTGATGAACGCGTCACCGTGCAGCGCCATTTTCGCATCAAGGGCGATACCGCCGCCCAGCTTTTTGACCCTTTCGATATTCTCCGGAGTAATGGTCTCAGCGTGTTCGAGGCTCCATTTCAGACCATCCAGCGGGATCTCTTCGTTCAACTTTTCCAGAGCGTCGAGAAAGGGTGTGATGTTCTCATTGTAGCTGATGTGTTCGCGGAATGGGATGCGTTGTTGGACCAGCTTCCGTACATCCTGCTCAACCAGCTGTCGCATCTTTTCAGGCTCGATGACGATCGCCGGACGATCGAAGTTCTCGTGATCGTGCACTTCCGCCTGCAAGACCTCCCCGGCCCCTCGATATTCATGGCCATGTGCAAGGGCAGGATGCAGGTTCTGCCCGGTGCTGATCGGCGCTGTCTTCGTGATCGCTTCGAGCTGCGCGTCCACCATGTTCATCGGCTTGCTGCCGTCGCCAAGTTGTAGGACGATAAAGGGCATGCGCACGTTGAGAAGGTTGTCCCGTGCAAGCACGTCCACCGTCGCCTGCGGCTTGGGGTATCCCCACCGGCTGCCCGCATCGATGATGGAGGTCACCCCGAAACGGTTCAAACCGTGAATGCTGTAGATCAACGAACTCACTTCTTCGTCGAATGTAAGCTGTGGCACCATGGTTTCGAGGGCGACAAAGGTCCAGGTGTTTCCGTAGACAACACCAGTATACTGTCCGTGGCTATCCTTTTCAAACTCGGTATCCGGCAATTTGGGAAACCGATCGGTCCCCACGCCAAGGACCTCCATAGCGCGCTTGTTTAAAAAGGCGTGGTTGTAGGCATATTGAACAATCAACGGACGATTAGGCACAGCCCTTTGCAATTCATCCGGCGTGGGAAGGCGGTTTTCCTCAAATTGATAGGGAGACCAGCCTCCGATCACTTTGACCCATTGTCCATCCGGTGTGCGTTCGGCCTGCTCGCTCAGCATAGTCAACGCCTCACCCAGCCTCGGCACGCCGTCCCACCGTATGTTGTAATTATAGCCGCTGTCGTTGAGGACGTGTGTATGAGCATCGCTGATGCCGGGAATGACCCTTCGGCTGCGCGCGTCAATCACCTTGGTCGCTGAATTCTTCAGACTGAGAATTTCCGCATCAGAGCCGACGGAATAGATGCGCCCCTTCGTAACGGCGAGAGCCGAAGCTTCGGGCTGCGCACGGTTGCCGGTGAATATCTTTGCGTTGAAAACGATCAGATCAGCGCCGGGCTGGTGCTGGGTCGTTTGTGCTTGAACGGAGGAAAAAGATGAAACCGTCACAAATGCGATAAGTATTTTTCTGATCATTTTGCCCTCTAGTGGCTGAGTTTTACAAGGTACGGTCAAGCGGAAGCAGGCGCCTTTCAGCGTGCACCGGGCTAAGAAGTGAGGCGAGGGAGTTACGGAAGGTCATTTAATACATCCTCTGTTGGCTTTTCGTCGAAGAACGTCGCGAAGAGCCCCTTTTGAGAAATCCAGCCGCGTTGAGCGTGTCATGCCCCTTAGGTGCCTGGTAGCCCTCGTTCGTGCGACGCTGTGTTGCATGAAGAGGAACGCAAATTATTCTGTACGCCCGCCCGATAGCGAGGGCGCGATGAGCCTCGGCAAGAAAATAACGATCGGTGTTAGAGCAGCGTCAATATTTCGAGGTCGGCACGGGTCAGGAAAAGATGCAGTATGCGCGACCTCCGCCTTATCTGCGTTTCATCTATCATGACATTGCGACTGGTTCGGCCCATCAAGGACTCCGCCGAATTTTGAGGCACCATTTGATTCGATTGCCTTCCGGCTCAAGCCGCGACATGGCTGATCGGCGTGTCGTTCCCCTTTGTGCAACACAGTTTCGCGCTTGCGGAGACTACCTTGATCGAAACTGCAACGCTAAACTTGCTGCTGAAACCACTTTCAGGAGACGATATAAAGGTGAAATTGGCCGACCACCTGAGTTATGACAGAATGCCTCGGAACCGGCTTAACCGTTGAAGCAGTGGTTCGTGTGACTGTTCCGGCTCGGCGTTAGCTTTTTCCTGCGCCTAATCGCTGCGGTGGGGGTCATCGGTCTCCCGGCGTTTGGGCGCTTTACAGAGGCTGGGACCGTGGTTTTTCTTGCGGCCCCAGCACGAACGGCTGACACGCGGACTATCGCTGCTCAACGGGGCTAACTGGTCCATGCTGCGAAGCGCTTCAAAAACCGTGCTTACCTTAAACAGATCCCAGAGAGGACAATCATGACGACCAGCAACAGTCGCGAGTCGGAGTATCCGATCGCCCCACTTTTTCTTGATCGCTGGTCTCCCCGCGCCTTCAGCAATGAAACGATGCCGGAGAAGGATCTGCTGACGATCCTTGAGGCCGGTCACTGGGCGCCCTCCTCGTTTAACCATCAGCCTTGGCGATTTGTCTACGCGATGCGTGGTTCAGATTACTGGGACAATTTCCTCGGCCTGCTGATCGAGTTCAACCAGAGTTGGGTGAAGTCCGCTGCCGCTCTGTTCTTCGTCACTTCTCGCACTCATTCGGGCGAGCTGGGCTCTGCAGACCAGAAGCCGATTTACAGCCACTCCTTCGACGCAGGTGCGGCTTGGGCGTCCATAGCATTGCAGGCTCATCTGTCGGGCTATGAAGCGCATGGCATGACCGGCGTTAATTTCGACAAGGCGCCTGAGGTCCTCGGGATCCCAAATGGTTTCCGCGTCGAATGCGCAGTCGCCATCGGCAAGATCGGCGACAAAAACCAGCTGCCCAAGGGGATCCGCGAACGCGAAGTGCCAAGCTCGCGCAAACCGCTTTCAGATGTGGCATTCAACGGGATTTTTATTGTGAAGTAGGGCAAAGGTCTTCCTGTCTCCCTCGGGCAGGCAGGGGGGCCTAAAGGAGTCGGATGAGGAGAGCGGAGCTGCCGTAGCCATGGCCGTTCGGATCAGACCTGGATCGCAACAACATGGAACCAGTACGCAACCGACCTCGCAAAACTGATCGCCTCGCTCGACGTTTGCGATCTCATTCACTTGGGTCCTTGACCGGCGGAAGTGAAGCCGCGCATTACATCGGCAGGGAACCACTGGCAGAACGATATCTGCAAAACAGTGTCGCCCAGCGCGGAACGCATAAAACCTTGTTATGCGCGACGGCAGGTGATAGCGCTTTGAACATGCATACTAATCCGATCAACGTCACGATGATGATGCTGCGCTCGTAGCGTGGCGGGTTTCGTGCGTGTTCGGTGCACCAGAGACCGCCCTTAGAGGCGGTTTTTCTTTGCTAATCGCCTCCAAGGCCTTTTCCAGCTTTTGAGAGGATACTCCAATGAAAACATCGTCCATCTACCTCACCACCTCGATACCCTATGTCAATTCCTCACCGCATGTCGGGTTCGCACTCGAGCTCGTACAGGCCGATGCATATGCTCGCCATTTCCGGCTCCTTGGCAAGGATGTTCGGTTTCAGTGTGGGACCGATGACAACAGCCTTAAAAACGTGCGAGCGGCAGAAGCCGTGGGACGGCCTGTTGCAGATTTTGTCGCTGCCAACGGCGACAGCTTCGAACGGCTCGGCAGACAGCTTGACATCTCCAACGATGAGTTCGTTCGCACGTCGTACGATCCAAGACACGTCGCTTGCGTCCACTCGCTCTGGAATGCCTGCACCGCCAGTGGCGATCTTTATCGCAAGGCTTACGAAGGCTTCTATTGCGTGGGCTGCGAGCAGTTTTACGAACCATCGGAACTCGATGACGGGAAATGCCACGAGCACGGCGTGGCGCTTGAACTCATTCGGGAAGAAAACTGGTTTTTCCGCCTTTCCCGATACGGCGACGGGATCCTTGATCTGATCGAATCAGAAAAGATTCAGATTAAGCCTGCGCATAGACGCAACGAAATCGTCGCTTTGCTTCGGCGCGGAGTGACGGATATCAGCGTGTCGCGCAGCGCAGAACGGGCGCGTGGATGGGGCGTGCCGGTCCCCGGCAGCGACGAGGTCGTCTACGTCTGGTTTGATGCGCTCGCCAATTACTTGACCGGCCTCGGGCACGGATCTGACGATTTGATCTATCAGCGCTACTGGGCCGGTGATGGCGAACGCCTCCATTTCGTCGGAAAGGGCATCTCAAAATTCCATGCCATCTATTGGCCGGCAATATTGTTATCCGCCGGTCTACCCCTGCCCTCATCCATTTTCGTACACGGCTATCTTACGGTGGATGGCAGGAAAATCGGCAAGTCGGCCGGAAACGGAATTTCCCCTGAGCGCCTTATTGAGACGTACGGCACACCGGATGCACTCAGATACTATCTGCTTCGACACATACGCTCCGGAGATGACGGCGATTTTTCCGAAGAGCGGCTGGAGGCCGCATGGTCGGGGGAACTTGGCGGACAACTCGGAAACCTGGCGAACCGGGTGCTAACACTTCTCGGCAATGCTTTCGACGGGGTCACACCTCAAGTCCTGGACAGTGCGCTGGTGCGGCAAGCGTCAGGACTTTACGAAAGAGTTCATCAGGCTTTCGACAATTATGAGCTTCATGTGGGCCTTGCCGAGATTTTTGCCTATCTGGGCGAGGCGAACAGGGAATTCACGAGGCAGACCCCCTGGGCGGATGCGAAAGCACTGCTCGGACACATTGAAACAGACGAGCGAGCCGCGATCGCGCGTCGCCTCGGGGCCACATTGGCGGAGCAGGTCCACGGCCTTGCCATCGTAGCGCGTTGTCTTCTGCCTTTCCTGCCGAGAGCGGCGGCCGAATTGCACGACAAACTTGGCCTTGTAGCGCCGGCAAGATACGACGTCCCCTTAGAGGTATCAGGCGGCAGCACGTGGCCTGGCACAGTTATGTTTCCGCAACGGGGGGCTTAGCTCTCCTCCGCTTCTGCCAACAATGAGGCGATTTCGCCGTATCCATAAGGCATAGCCAGCTTCGCCGGCGCTTTAGACCAAACGTCGACGTTCACGAGCCCTGTTCCGTGATCCGGAGTGGTGGTGTTTTGAGGGGCACCACAATTGACATCTGGTGCCTGGGAACAGAATCTCCGTCCTTATCTGCGATCAAGGCATCGGCATAGCGGGGGAACTTCATTCACGCATTTTCGAGCCATTTTATCTCGTGAACCCGCAAGGATCCGGGGCTGGTCTCGGTTTGAGCATGGTCAACGAGATTATTGAAAAGCATGGTGGCTTTATAGATCTCAGGTCAACACCTTGCCAAGGAAGTGTCTTCGCTATTCGCTGGCACCATGCGCTGCGGATCGAAAGGCATCGTCAAGACCTCTAGATCCGGCCTTTCGTGACGCATGGTACATGGGATATCCCCCTTGGCCGCGCAAAGTCTCCGAGCTTCGGGCCTCCCAGATAATGGGCGCTCCTGCTCAGTGATGGACAACCCAGCCAACGGTGATGATGACAGCCAGAGCCGCGCCCATGGAAATCTGAAATACGGATAATGTCATTATGCTTTGCCCATGTCTTTGAGACACCTGATGTTCCGGCGGGCCGCTATTCTGCCCACCGGACTTCTGATCGGGCCTTGACGTCTGTTCAGGCAAAGCCTTCAAGCACGACCTTGCCAATCGTTGATCCGCTTTCGAGCTGCTCGTGAGCCTTCTTCAAATTTGCCGCGTTGATTTTACCGAAGTTGTTCGTGGCGGTTGTTCTAATCCTTCCATTATCGACGGCGGCCGATATCTCGTTCAAAATACGCTCCTGCTCGTCCATGTCCGGTGTGCCATAGATGGCGCGAGTGAACATAAGCTCATGGTGGATCGAGACGGCTTTCCGCTTGAACGCCATGATGTCAAAGCCCGATGGATCATCGATGAGGCAGAAACGACCCTGCGGCGCAATCAGTTCGACAATGTCATCAACATGCTGCGCGGTCTGGGTCGTTGAGAAAACGAACGCCGGAGCGCCGATGCCCAGTGCCGCGATCTGGCTGGCGAGTGGCTTCGAGTGATCAACGACATGATGCGCACCTTGCGACTTGACGAACTCCCGCGTTTCCGGACGCGAAGCCGTTGCAATGACGGTCAGGTCGGTAAACTGCCGAGCGATCTGAATGGCGATCGACCCAACTCCGCCGGCACCTCCGATGATCAGGACGGCGGGAGCAGCGCCGGGAACCGGCTTCTTCACATCCAGACGGTCAAAGAAGGCCTCCCATGCCGTCAACGACGTCAGCGGCAGCGCCGCGGCTTCGGCCCACCCGAGCTTCGACGGCTTTTTGCCGACTATACGCTCGTCAACCAGATGGAATTCGGCGTTTGCACCCGGACGCGTAACAGAACCCGCATACCAGACCTCGTCTCCGACTTTGAAGCTAGTGACTTCGTTGCCGACCTCCGCGACGATACCCGTCGCGTCCCAACCAATGACTTTCCATTCAGAACCGGCGTCTGGTGAAGCGCTACGACGAACCTTGTAGTCGACGGGATTGACCGAAATCGCTTTCACTTGGACAAGGATATCCCGGCCTTCGGGCTGCGGCTTTGGCAGTTCGATGTCGATGAGCGAATCCCGGTCGCAAATCGGCGAAGGTATCTTGTATCCGATGGCTTTCATGTGTGTCTCCATTTCGGCGTCTGTGACGTCACTTGTTTGTCTTCCTGCGTTCGCCCGAGCACTGGAAGGAGCTGACTGGCCCCTTCCTTGCCCTTCGATGGAACATGCTTCGTTGCTCGCATGGCGGAGGTTGCTCGTGTTAGCCGGCGGCATCACCATTTTCATGATCGGTTGCGGCAAAGGCGCCGCCCTCGAGATGATAGACCGTCGGTTCCTTCGAGAAGTATTCCTGTATGGCGCTCATGAACCCCTCATGGTCTTCGCTCGCTTCGAAGCCTGGAGTATGATCCTCAAGCGAGCGCCATCGCACGACTAGGTTGAAGACCTCCGGCGTTTCGATCCCCTGGGCCAGAACATGGCCGCGGTACCCTTGCGCACGCGTGAGCAGAGGAACAACGTCCTCGAATGCCTGCCTGAACTCTGTGATTTTGTCGTTGTAGACAGGCAGCACGGCGATCTCGTAAATCATGGTTGCACCTTTGTGTCGGCCGACGGATGAACGGCAATCGCGATTTTGCCCCGCAAACCGTTGTTGGGTTTTTCGAGCAGCGCATGGGCAAGCGGAAGGTCGGCGAGCGAATAGACGGCGCCTACGTGCGGCCGCAGCTGACCGCGTTCCACCAGTGTACTCAGCTCGTCGAGCTTGCCTTGGTTCTGCCGCGTGAAGACGAAGTGGTAGCTCGCGTTCTTACCCCATGCCTCAATGAGGTTCTGCGGCTGTGCAATGTCCACGGTCGAGACAACACGGCCAAGTTGCGCGAGCACCTTCGGGCTGTGGGACAATGTGTCGCCGCCGAGGGTGTCGAACACAACGTCTACTCCGAGGCCTTCGGTTTCTCGCATGATGGCATCGACATAATCTTCTTTCCTGTAGTCAATGACGACGTCCGCTCCGACACTTCGCGCAAACTCGAAGTTTTCTTCGCGCACGGTAGTGAAGACCTTCGCACCGATGGCTTTCGCGACCTGGATAGCCACATGCCCTACCCCTCCCGCGCCACCATGGATCAGGATGCTTTCTCCCACCCTGAGGGCAGCACGCGAGACAAGGGCTTCCCAGGCTGTTCCGCCGACCAGGCTGAGGCTGGCGGCTTCCAGATGGCTGAGCGCGCTGGGCTTCCTTCCAATGATATTCTCGTTTGCGACGTGGTATTCGGCATAACTTCCCGGCCCGTCGAATATTTGCGGCGTGTACCAGACCTCGTCTCCGGGAGAGAACGTCGTTACGCCCGGACCGACGGCTTCGACTACACCAGAAACGTCATGACCGGTAATTGCCGGCAACGGCACCAGGTCGCGATAGTCGCCTCGCCGAACCTGGTAGTCCAGGGGATTGATCGAGGTGGCATGGACCCGCACCAGAACCTGTCCCACCTGAGGAACCGGCTTTGACACGTCGGAAAGCTAAAAGGCTTCCGGACCACCAAAGGAGTTGAGTATCATCGCTTTCATCGAAAATCCTCTCTTCACGTGATACCGTGGCGCTTACCGCCCGGTTTGTGTGTTGAATTGCTGAGCACAGGCAGCTGCCTGCCTGATGCGTTGTCGGGATCCTGTGCGCATGAGCATGCGAGTACCGCACTCACTGACAGTGGCTTTGCGCCTCATCTCGCAGCGATCCTGAAATGCGGAATGACTTCAGTTCCGATCTCATCGAGAACATCGGCGACAGGTCTCTTGCTGAACTTGAGGTTCAGTGCGACGTGGTTGATCCCATATGAGCGCAGGGCGTCCAATAGGTCGGCCAGCTGCCGTCGCCCGACCCGATATCCGAGATGGATTGAGCTGGGCGGCGTATCCGGATCTGCGGCCAGATCGACATAAAGCGATTGCGCAATCGGTTTGAATTCTGCTCCGGCGTGATCAAGTGCTTCGCGCCAGCGTTTGGCGACCTGCGCTTGCTGACCCATGTCCCGCGGGTAAGTAAGCCAGCCATCGCTGCGTTGCGCGATCCACTCCAGCGATTGCTGGCTCTGCCCGGTGACGAGAGTGGGCAGCCTGGGCGAGAACGGTTTGGGCACGAGGTCGCCACCGCCCGTAAGCCGGCCATAATGCGCCGACGCGTAGACGGGAAAACGCTTCGTCAGCAACGTCTCTACATAGTCGAACGCGTCACGGAAGAGTTCGCCACGAAGGTCGGCATCCCGGCGATATGCTGGGTACTCGACCGGGCGGTCGCCCGAAGCCACGCCAAATACGAAACGTCCGCCGGATAGGCGATCGAGCGACGCCGCCGCCTTGGCGACATCGATCGGGTGATGAAGCGGCAGGATGACGGCGCCCGTAGCGAGTGCGATAGTGGACGTGCTTGCCGCGATCGTCGCGAGCCAGACGAAAGGATCGTAAATCTGGCCCAGATCGCCGAAGGTCGGGTCGTTCAGCGGCACATCCCGCGCCCAGAGCGCGGCAAAGCCGAGACGCTCGGCTTGCTGGGCGAGCTCGATCTGGTCGCGCATGGCCGGCTCGGGTCCGTCGAAAGATTCGATTGGGAAATAGACGCCGACCGTCAACTGCTCCGGCGCGAACATGGACGCATAGCCACGGCCGAAAGGGTTAGGTCCGCCCCTTGCGGCCGGTGATGGGTTAATGGTCATGGTGCTTCTTTCCTGGAACAGGCTGGCCGGGGGATAAGCCCCGACCGTCCGTGTGACATTGCAGATGCCGGGTTAGGCACTCGCCTCGCCCGATACGTCGATCACGACCTTGCCGCGCAAGCCTCGCGCAGACCCGTTTTCCAACAGCTCGTGGGCTTCACCGATGCGGGCAAGCGGCAGTGTGGCGCCTATTACGGGCTTGACCAGACCGCGCTCGACCAAGTCCGTGAGCGCGTCGAGCTTGCCGCGATTTTGTCGGGTGAACACAAAATGATAGGCTGCGTTCTTCCCCCAGGCTTCAATGAGGTTCTGCGGCTGAGCGATATCGACGAGGCTGACTACGCGGCCGGCATCCGCTAGCGCGTGCGGGCTTCGCGTGAGTGTGTCGCCGCCGATCGTGTCGAAAATCACGTTCACGCCTTCGCCTCCAGTCAGCCGGCCGACCGCCTCCACATAATCTTCCGCCGTGAAGTCGATCGCCTCGTCGGCGCCGAGCGAGCGAACGAAGTCGTGGTCGCGGGCGAGTGCTGTCGTGATTACTCGTGCGCCCATCGCCTTGGCGACCTGCACCGCAATCGTGCCGACACCGCCCGCACCGCCGTGGATGAGGATCGTTTCGCCGGCCCGCAGCTGCGCGCGCTGGCTGAAGGCTTCCCAAACAGTGCCGCCAACGAGCGTCAGGCTTGCAGCCTCAAGGTGTGTCAGATTCCGGGGCTTTCGGCCGATAAGCTCGACGTCGGCGATGTGTTGCTCGGCATACGAACCCGCGCCGCCGAAGATCTTTGGCGTGTAATAGACCTCATCACCGACTGCGAACTCGTGAACGCCGGAGCCCAGCTCCTCGATCACGCCGGAGATGTCATGCCCGGTGATTGCAGGCAAGGGAACGTAGTCTTTGTAGTCGCCGCGGCGGATCTGGTAGTCGAGGGGATTGATTGCGGTGGCATGCACCCGCACCCGTACTTGGCGAGGACCGACTTCCGGCACCTCCACGTCGCGCAGTTCGAACGCGTCAGGGCCGCCGAAACGAGTGAGGACGGCTGCTTTCATGGTCTTGGTTATGGTCATGGCGATATCCTTTCAACAGTAGCTTTGACGGGCTCACCAACCATGGCGCCGTCTCGATTGCTCCTATTTGATCTATCGAGATTGCTTTCGGTAGCAGCCCGTTTTAGGATCAGTTTCAACAAAATTTTGAAAGTCAGGTTATGGACGTGGACGATTTAAATCTCTTTGTGCGCATCGCCCAGTTGCACAGCATCAGCGCGGCAGCACGCGACCTGGGTCTCACGCCAGCGGGAGCGAGTGCACGGCTGGCCGCGCTTGAGAAAAAGCTCAGTGCTAGGCTTCTCCATCGCACGACCCGACAAGCGACGTTGACCGAGGACGGTATCGCCTTCCTGCCACATGCAGAACATGTCGTGCATGCGGCAGAATCTGCACGGGCGGCTCTTGGGCGAGAGCAAGCTGCGCCTCGCGGCACGTTGCGCGTAGCGGCCCCCGCCTCGTTCGCGCGGATGCATATTGTGCCGGGTCTGCCTGACTTCTGCAGCCAATATCCCGACTTGGCGCTTGATTTGCGCATCTCGGACAGCATCGTTGACCTGGTCGAAGGCGCTTTTGATGTCGCCGTCCGTTATACCGAGCCAAGCGACTCGTCCTTCGTCGCGCGGCGGCTGGCCCCCGACAATCGCGTGCTGGTTGCGTCGCCCGACTATCTTGAGCAACGTGGCCACCCCGAGACGCCTGATGATCTATCGAAACATGCCTGCCTCGTCGTCGGCACGCTGGATCTCTGGACGTTCCGAGGGAACGCTGCGGAGGTGATCGAGCGACGTGTTACTCCGAGCCTGCGCATCAATGACGGCAGCGCGGTGCGCGACGCAGCTTCTGCCGGGCTTGGCATCGCTCTGATGGCAACGTGGTGCGCATCGGACGAGTTGCGATCTGGCACCCTCGTGCCAGTGCTTCCCGAATACCCGCTGATCTCAACGCAGACGCTTTGGGCGCTGTATCCAAGCTCTCGCGAACTGGCACCGAAAGTGAGAGTGTTCATCGACTGGCTCATCCATCGGTTTGGTCATCAACCGTACTGGGATCGTGGGCTGGAGAGGATCCTTAGTAACCGTCGATGACACGTGGTTTACGACTGACATGCGCGTCAGGCCTGCGAAGCAACCACGCCTGCCGAAAGAGCTCGCACTCAGTGGCCGTTTTTGGCTCAGAACGTACGAGCAAGGCGGGCATCCACAGAATGCCTGTTCCCACCCCGCACGCTAAAGAAGAGGAAAATCGCTGTCCAAAGAAGTGACTTCTCTGAGCCGGCAAGCCCTTCTGCCTTAACGACCCCATGGAAATAGACGGTCACGAGGAGGACGAACATCGCCGCGAACGACGCCGGCCGTGTCAGCAGACCAATCGCGATAAGAATACCGCCAAAGAACTCGGTCGCAGCGAGCAGTGGCGACCAGAAGAAACCTGGGTAAAATCCGATACTTTCAACCAGGTCTGCCGTGCTGAACGGGTCTGTGATCTTACCGTAACCATGCGTTACGAGCAGAACCCCTGCAGTGAAGCGCAAAATGGTTTCCACAATTTGATCAAGCGAAGAATAAACGGATGCGAACGCTGGAAAGAACAGGCGGGTAGGCTGAAGCTGCTGGTTCATCGTTAACCTATGGATGTGATGTAAACTTGGATTTCAATTTGCGTCTTCGGGAGGCGGTGCAGAACGCTCTCTGACGGCGATATCGATGCATTAGGTAAGATCGGTCTGGTAAAACAAAAAAACTGACAAGCTGCCCCCCGCTTGTTCGCATCCGATAGCGACATGTTTTCGAGAACATCAGAACTAGCCGAGCAGCGGATTGCAAGCGAGCCCTATGTGGTTCCCCTTTGTGCGACACAGTTTCTCGGGATGCAGGCTTTCAGAGACAGACCCGTATCGATATCCTGTGACCACCTCTCGCACCTGTGCCTGAACGATTTAAAGCTTTCAAAAATTTGCCGCATCAAGTGGAGAACGCATGCCCGATAAACACATACGAAAATTTTTCACAAGCTATATTGATGTTCTAAACACACACGATTTTCAAAGGCTTGGCGAGTTCATGCATGATGAGCTTCTCGTGAATGGGCAAAGGGTGACCCTGAGTCAGATGATCACTGAACTCGAGGGACACATCGACGCGGTTCCGGATCTAGTCTGGCAGGTTGAAGAGATCGCTGTCGAAGGTAATCAGGTTGCCGCCCGGCTGCTCAACAGGGGAACCCCCGTGAAGGAGTGGCTTGGCTCTCTGCCAAATGGCTCGCGCGTTGAGTTCGCGGAGCACCTGTTTCACAAAGTTCTCGATGGCCGTTTCTTCGAGCAGAACTTCCTGCTCGATGCATGGTCGGTGCAAAAGCAGCTTGCTTCACTCGCCGGGAAAAACCCGTCGAGCGAGGGCCAAAGCTAACGGCGTCGCCATTGGTAACAAATGCTTTTCACTCGCCTGATGCAACCGAACTTGGCGCACCACACATCGATTATGGTTTTACGATGGGGGCAAGCCCCTTACACAGCCGGGCGGAATTCTTTGATACGTGTTGCCGGTGCTGAAGCTGCTTCTCGTGCGAGGATTTTCTGAACCGCCGGATCGCCGAATATCCTGTCATGCAACGCCTGCACATTAGGATACTCCATCAGGCCACTCGGCAAGAGTTTCACCGCCCAACGGATCATCGGAAATGAGTAGGCATCGATGATCGAGCGCCTATCACCGAGAATGAATTCGCGTCCGTCAAGATGGCGATCGAGTATCTGAAACTGTTTCGACACCAGTTCCTGCCCGGCCTCGATCACGGACGATAGAGCCTTCTTGCTGACGTCGGTCGAGTACCGCTTGGGAACAAAGATTGGCCAGAATGAAGCGTGGACGTCCGATGTAAAAAAGGCAGACCAACGACGCGCTTCAGCTTGAGCGCGCACACTTTCTCCGCCACTTAGCCCGGCCTCGGGATGCTTGTTTGCCAGATAATCCAGTATCGCCCCCGCCTGCGTCAGGAGCCAACCGTCATCCTCACGAAATGTGGGTACAGCTCCCGCTGGGTTGATCGAGAGCAGCTCTTCGGAGCCGTATTGGACCCTTACTGCCTCATAAGGTGCACCAATCCATTCAAGGACGATATGTGGAGCCAGCGAACAAGCGTTGGGTGCGTAGTAAAGTGTAGGCATGGTTCTCAAAGACCTTTCTGCACAGGGTGAAGGCACTCACCGATTGGGGTAATCCGTAAACAGATCAGTCATTTGATCCTCACACACTCCGCCGAGCTATGGAGCAGGATCAACCGAACTTGACCGCCGTTTGGGACGGCATTACGAGATTGAGACTGTCACTCGCGGCTACGATGCGGTAGTGCTGCTCAACGCCAAACAATGTCGCTAAAGAGGGAACGCAGATTGGAAGTGGAGGATATGCGGACATTCGTGGAGGTAGCGGATGCCGGTGGAGTAACCCCAGCAGCGAGGCGGCTGGGCATTTCCAAATCGATGGTGAGCCGGCAACTTCGTCGACTTGAAGCCGAGTTGGGTGCGCAATTACTCGCACGGACGACGCGCGGCGCTTCGCTCACTGAAGCGGGCGCAATATTTCGCGACCATGCAGCGAGAGTGTGCGCCGAAGTGGACGCCGCACACGAAACCATCACTCCGGGAGGCGAGTTGCGCGGCCTGCTTAGGGTCGCAGCTCCACTTTCCTTTGGCCCAACCCATTTTACGCCAGTTATCGTCGAGATGGCGCGCCGCCATCCGCATCTTAAAATTCACATCGACTTCAGTGACGACACCGTGGATCTGGTGGCAGGCGGGTTCGATTGCGCCATCCGCCTCGGTTACGTCAAGGACAAGAACCTAGCGTCTGTGAAGGTGGGGCCACTTTCAGGAATGGTCGTTGCCAGTCCTGACTATATCAAGGAAAATGGAGCACCCGAAACGCTGAACGACCTGGCTACGCGTCATCAGGCACTCATGCAGGGTGACGAAGCCTGGCTGCTCATGGATGGAAACGACGTCGTTGCCGTTCAACCTGCCGGGAGATTTAAGGCCGACAACGGCATCTCTCTCGTTGCGGCCGCCGTAGCGGGGCTCGGGGTGGCTATCCTTCCCACCGGTCTCATTCGTGAGCATCTTCAAACTGGCGCTCTTATGCCTGTCATGACGCGCCACCCGGTCCCTTCGGCGGGCATATTCATTGTATGCCGTCATGGACGCCATGCCTCAAGAAAGGTTCGGGTGCTAACTGAAATGCTCATTCAGTGTTTTGATTGCGCCCCTGTCTCGGGACACTGAGACGTCGTCACTCGATTGTGTGACGTGCCCTCATATGCAATTTGCAAGTTGCAAGGTGGAGTGTCCAAGAGGATCATTGTCATCGACCGGGATCAGAGCCCGTCAGCCGACTTGCACAAATCTGCCTCCAGACGTTCGATCAACATCTCTGTGAGAACCCTGACCTTGCGGTTGGGCTGAACCCCCGGGGGTCTAACCACAAATATTCCCGCTCGCGGAAGCGGATAGCGTTTCATCACCGGCACCAGCGTCCCAGCAGCCAAATGATCCCGGATGTATTGATTTGCCAGCGCAGCGACGCCTAGGCCAGCGACGGCGGCGGCGGTGAGTGCGATCCCACTATTGGCTTTGAAGCGCCCCCTTGGTTTGACGGCGATCAGTTTGTCTCCATCCATCAGCTTCCATGTATCGGATTCACCCATCAGGGCTCGGTGCGAAGAGAGCTCCTTCAGCGTTTCGGGTGATCCGTATTCCTTGATGTAACTCCGACTGGCGACCAGTTTCCCGTGGAGAGGGCCGACACGCTTTGCAATCAGGTTCGAGTCGTCGAGAAAGCCCACGCGGATGCCGCAGTCATAGCCTTCAGCGACGAGATCGACAAAGCGCTCACTATAGGATGTATGGATATGGAGTTGCGGGTGCCGCCGGGCCATTTCTGCCAGAACCGGTGAAAAATGGGTTGGGCCGAAAGAAAGTGGAGCGGCAACCCGAAGAAGTCCTTGTAGCTCGCCGGCAGGAAGAATAGTTTTTCTAGCCACATCGACTTCATCACAAACTCGCGCTGCGTAATCGTAGAAGGCAGTGCCAGCTTCGGTAATCAATACCCCTCGCGTAGTTCGTGCAAAAAGTGTTGAGCCAAGCCTGGTCTCAAGACGAACCAGGCCGCGACTTACCATGGACTTCGAGATGCCGAGCCGATGGGCCGCGAGCGCTACACCGCCCGCGTCGGCGACTTCCAGAAAAATACGCAGATCATCGGTATTCATCAGATGCCCTCTTCCCAGAAGCCCGCGTACCGATCATAGCGAAAGCGGCAACCCAGAACCATCGCCAAATGCCCGAACAGCCGGTGCCACTTCAGTGCCAAGCAGTTCGATCGACCGGGTCATCGCGCCGGGTTCGGACGCCGCTGATGTCATCTGGAAGGCGATGCGGGATATCCCGCCAAGCACCTCGTTCACGTGAAGAATATTGGCCGTGACTGTAGCGGGATCCCCTACAATAAATGCGCCGTTCGGACTGGCCAATTCATCGAATTGTGCCCGGCTCGGCTGCGCCCAGCCGCGCTCCTGCGCATATTTTCCGATCATCTGCGCCCAGCCGGGGAAAAAGATATCGTGCGCCTCATCGTCCGTGTCGGCGACGAAGCCCATCGCATGCACGGCTACCTTCAACGTTGCGGGATCATGGCCGGCCCGCGCCCCGGCCTCGCGGTAGAGATCGACAAGCGGGCGGAAGCGCTCGAAAGTGCCTCCAATTATTGCGATCATCAGTGGCAGGCCAAGCTTACCGGCACGTTCGAAAGATTGCGGCGTGCCACCGACGCCCACCCAAATTGGCAACCTTGCCTGATGGGGCCGCGGGTACACACCCTGCCCGTTCAACGCCGGTCGGAAGCGGCCTTCCCAGGTTGGTGTGGTGGTTTCACCAAGCTTCAAAAGCAGATCGAGGTTCTCAGAAAAGAGGTCGTCATAGTCGCTCATCGGCAGGCCAAACAATGGAAACGCCTCTACCGACGACCCTCTGCCAACGACGACCTCAGCACGACCGTGCGCTATGAGGTCGAGCGTCGCAAATTCCTGGAAGACGCGCACCGGATCGGCCGCGCCTAGAACCGTCACGGCGCTTGTCAGCCTGATCCGACTGGTACGCGCCGCGGCAGCCGCCAGAATAACGGCAGGTGCAGAATCAAGAAACTCGGCCCGATGGTGCTCACCGATGCCGAAAAAATCGAGCCCTACACGATCTGCATCCTGAATCTCGTCGAGAAGGCCTGCCATGCGATCGGCTGCAGATGGAAGCGCACCTGTTGCAGGATCGGGAAAAAGGGCGGCGAAGCTGTGGATACCGATGTCCATGATGTTCCTTGACGTTTCGGCCGGGCGACGAGGATTCGCGACCGTCGCGATGCGGCGGGACGAAATCCTCCCCATCCCGTCTGGACTAGAAGCCAGAGCTTTCGAGTGACTTTACATCAGTGTTAAGCAACTGCTGTTCCCATAGGAACGCGATCCCGCTGCCGGGTTCATGTTCCTTGAGAACATCCACAAATTCGGCAACATGTTCGAGTCGAGCATGGTCGCGCTGCCATTCAGAAGCCAGGGCCAGCCATGTCATTGCATTGGCACCGGCGGCGATCATGCGCTGGACAGCTCTCTCATGGGCTTCAACGGAAACTCCACCGCACGCATCGGTGATCACTGTCACGTCCCAGCCGTCACCAAGGGCGTGGATCACTGGCATCGCGACGCAGATTTCCGTGTAGAGGCCTGCAATGATCAGTTGCTTGCGTCCCGTAGCTTTGACGGCATCCACAACCTTCGGGTCCTCCCAGGTGTTCAGGGTGGTACGGTCGATAACTTCCTGTTCTGGGAATACATTGGTGATCTGTGGGAAGATCAGACCGCCGCGATCGGCTACGACACTGGTTAGAATGGTCGGAACACGAAAGGCCCTGGCAGCCTTCGTCAGTCCAGCCGCGTTGTTGACCACGACTTGGGCCGTGTGGCTGTGGAGGTTCGCGAGCTGGAAGGGCTGATGGTCGATCAAGACGAGTACAGAATCTTCGGGGCGAAGGAGTGAGTCGATGCCGTTGCGAAAGCTCATGATAATCCTCTGCGGTAGTTGAATGGGATGAATGAAAAGGGCGACCGCCGTGGCATTGCCCCGGGCAAGCTGTCATTCCCATCGTCAAATCGCTAGGGGCGTTATCGGCCACACTGTGTAGCGGATAGCGGAACACGGGCCGAGGATGGGGGCAAAGAGGCGATCACTTCGGGCAGATCTTACCGTCATCCAGATCCGTACGGCGCTGACCGGGTGCGCTGGCCGATGCGACGCTGAGGAGCGCCATCGAATCCTATGTCGAGAAAACCAGCGGATTGTCTCGTGCCAGGCATAAGGTCAGCGCCCGTTCACCTGTCGCATGATCCGGCGGCCCCCCCGCACCCGCACCGATCCGCGAGCTCCGACCTGGCTGACATCGGAGTTGTGCGAAATGCGCTGTTCCCGTCTCCGCGACACTGTGGAGCGGACTACGCGCCTACAGGGCAGCCTCCTCCGATGCTACCGTTAATCATTGCCAAGGAGGACCTCACGTGAGTAACAATCTCGTCACCAACCACAACATGTCTGAACACCCTTCCGATGCACAGAGGCATGCGGATTTCCTGAACAGGTCAGCAACGAGAAAAATCAGGTCGGGGCTGGAGGACACGAAAACCCGTTTCGAGAACTTCAAGATGGAAAAAAACCGCCGGCACGCGCGGTTTCTGCTGGGCTTGACCGCGGCACTTCTGACGACGGTTGCGAGCTCGACCGCTTACGCTGATCCGAGACCGGTGAATGAGAACAATTGGCCATCTTATAACAGGACACTGGCTGGTGATCGGTTTTCGCCGCTCAGGCAGATAACCCCGGACAACGTCGCAAACCTGACGCGAAAATGTGAATACGCGCTTGCCGAACCGACATCGTTTCAGACAGGCCCGCTCGTGATCGACGGGGTCCTCTATTTCACATCGCCCAGTGGGTCGTTTGCGATCGATGCCACGACCTGCGAGGAGCGCTGGCGTGTTACCCATACCGTACCAAAAGGCGAAGGCGTCATCTCGGCCAACCGCGGCTTCGCCTTCCTGGACGGCAAGCTGTACCGGGGAACGATGGAAGGCCACGTGATCGCACTCTCGGCAGAGGACGGTCGAACGCTGTGGGATGCCCAGATCCCGGACGCGGGGCCGGGCGTCACCATTCCTATGGCGCCGATCGCCGCGGACGGAAAGGTGTTCGTCGGCAATGCGGGCGGTGACCGCGCCAACGTGCGAGGCCATGTTTATGCCTATGACGCGGAGACCGGCAAACTGCTTTGGCGCTTCGAGGTCATCCCCGACACGCCCGAGGTACGGGCGACCTGGAAGATGCCTCAGGGCAACCCACTTTCCGGCGGAGGAGTATGGGTCTCCCTGAGCTACGATGAGGAGACGGGCGTTGTTTATGCCCCCACCGGCAATCCCGCGCCGGACTTCGACGCCGAACTTCGAGAAGGCGACAATCTTTATGTCAACTCGATCATCGCCATCGATGGCGACACGGGAAAGCTGATCACCCACAATCAGGTCGTGAAGCGCGACTTTCACGACTGGGGCGTCAGCGCCGCACCAGCACTCGTCACGACCAAGCGTGGCCGACGCATCGCAGCGTCAGCCAACAAGGACGGACTGCTCACCGTGCTCGATAGAACAAATCTCGATGCCGGGCTTCCTTTCATCTATGCCCAGCCTACAACCACACGAGAGAATGGTGATGTTCCGCTTTCACGCGAGCGTCCAACTCTATTTTGCCCAGGACTGTTCGGGGGGACGGAATGGAACGGCGCAGCTTACCACCCTACTGAGAACACGCTGTTTGTAGGGGCCGTAGATTGGTGCTCAACGGTGACGCTCCAATCTCGCGACGCGCCTGTTCCAGCGACTGGCGATATCTGGCTCGGCGTGCTTGAACCTCTCAACAAAGTACTCGCTGACTGGTCGACAGCCCGCGGCTGGCTTACCGCCTTTGACGCCGATACTGGCGACATCCGCTGGAAACTGGAGACACCAAAACCCGTTCTGGCCGGCATCACCCCTACGGCGACTGGATTGGTCTTCGGAGCCGATCTTGCGGGCAACCTGTTCGCACTGGACGCTGCGAGTGGGCAGCGGCTGTGGAACGACAATCTGGGTCAGCCTCTAGGCGGCGGGCTTATCACTTATAAGGCCGGCGAGAAGCAGTTGGTCGCAGCCGCTGTCGGCAACGGTGGCGGGGTCTGGCCGATTGACGTCACGCGCAGCAGCATCGTCGTTTACAGCCTCCCATGACGCCATAGACGTTCGCCGAACTGGCAGTCTCGCGTTGTGGCACGCAGCCCCGTCTCCCGAGACCGCACCCTTCCACGAACCAACAGAACAGGTGTTTCATGACTGAACTCAACGGAAAACGCGCGCTGGTCACGGGCGCATCAAGAGGCATCGGCGCGGCGATCGCGATCATGCTCGCCGACAGGGGGGCCGACGTTGCCATCACCTACGAAAGCTCCGCCGACAAGGCCGCCAAAGTGGTGAACGAAATCGAGGGTAAAGGTAGAAAGGCGCTTGGCCTTCGGGCAGACAGCGCTGATCCCGAAGCTGTCAGGCGCGCCGTCGAGGAAACGGTCGCCGGTCTCGGTGGGCTCGACATTCTCGTCAACAATGCCGGCATCGCTCGCTACGCGAATGTTGGCGATGACGGAAGCCTTACGGACCTTGAGGCGATGTTCAATGTGAACGTGCGTTCTGCCGTTGCTGCCTCTGGCGCCGCCATGCGGTATCTTGGGAAAGGCGGACGTATCGTCATAATCGGGTCGTTTCTTGCGGAGCGCGTGCCGTTTCCCGGTGTCACCCTTTACTCGACGACTAAATCTGCACTTACGGCGTTCAGCAGGGGTCTTGCACGCGACCTCGGCTCACGAGCCATAACCGTGAACCTGGTGCAGCCAGGGCCGACCGATACAGACCTGAACCCAGCAAACGGGGATCACGCTGACGGCTTGCGTGCACTCACCGCGCTCGGACACTACGGCGAGCGGGAAGATATCGCATCGGCGGTGGCGTTTCTCGTCAGTCCTGCGGCCAAATTCATCACCGGAACGGTGCTCAACGTGGACGGCGGGATCAGCGCCTAGCACTTTTGCTCGCCTTTGGAGGAAATGACGATGCGCCACTTTCACCTCAAAATGGGTCTATCGATCTTGACGCGCCGGAACCGTACAACCGCCCTTTCGCGGGTCATCTTGACCGCCTTGGCAATCGCCTGCGCCGGTCAGGCAGCCGCCTCCCCCACCGAAATTGTCATAGAAGGCGCGAACACCTTCCCTGAGAATATCACTTCGACGCGAGACGGAACCATCATCACCGGCTCGGTCGGCTCGGGCGGCATATTCAAGGCTGCGCCGGGCGCTACGGTCGCGACTCAATGGATAGCGCCCGGAGACAACGGCCTGCTCGATACGTTCGGTGTCCTGGCTGACGAAGCTTCCGATACATTGTGGGTCTGTTCCTCGAGCATGGACCCGCCTGTTGCCGGAGAGCCTCCCGCCGTTCCGGCGCTATATAGATACCACCTTGATACCGGCGCCTTCCGCAGTAAACATTCGCTACCAGGGAGGACCGGCTTGTGCAACGACATCGCCATCGGTCCCGATAGAGCGGCCTATGTCGCCGACACAACCGGCGGCCGCATCCTGCGCCTGCGGGACGGTGGTGAAACCCTGGAAGAATGGTCCAAATCTGCGGAACTCGAGGGTGCGGACGGTCTCGATTTCCAAGAGCGGCAACTGTTCGTAAACAGTTTCACGACGGGCAAACTGTTTCGCATCGAACTGAAACCAGACGGCACCGCCGGAGCACCGGTCACGCTTACCGCCTCCCGCCCGCTCATCCAGCCCGATGGCTTGCGCCGGCTGAACGACAGACAATTCGTCATGGCAGAAGGTGCGGGCACAATCGATCTTCTTACCGTCAACGGCGACACAGTCGAGGTCGAAACCCTGAGATCCGGTCTGATCGGCCCGGCAGGTGTCACCATCATCGGCGACATCATTTGGGCCTTGGAATCCAAGCTTTCGATGCGCGGTCAATCCGCTGTCGATCCGGCACCATTCAAGGCTTACGCAGTTCCCGTGATCGGGGACTGACACGGTCCTGGCGCTCACAGCGCCAGGCGCAGCAAGCCGATGGCATGCGCTCTGCAAGTCATTCGGGTTGCCTGCAAAAGCACGTTAGCTGCACGCATCTAACGTGTTTGCAGGGCTGGTTCAAATAATTGCCGGTCCAATTAAAACTAAACCACGGCCTTTGCGGCCAAACAGTCAAATAGGAGTTCTAGCATGAAGTGGACTACACCAAAGTTTGTCGAAGTATCTTGCGGTATGGAAATCAACCGCTACGCGCAGGCAGACGGCCCAGAGCCGGTTCTGTTCTAGTCGTGAAGGGCACGGGATGATGACCGCCCTTCGGTTTCTCGTGCTCGGCTCTGCCGCGGGCGGCGGTTTGCCGCAGTGGAACTGCAATTGTTCCAATTGTGCCGCCGCCCGCGATCCGTCATCCGGACTTGCTCCACAGACGCAGTCGTCGCTTGCCGTCAGTGTCGATGGCAAGACTTGGGCGATTTTCAATGCCTCGCCGGACATTCGACAGCAGATCCAGCAGACGCCGCAGCTTCACCCCAGCGCACTTCGCCATAGCCCGATCAAAAGCGTCGTCATCACCAATGCCGATATCGATCATATCGGGGGTCTGCTGACGATCCGCGAAAAACAGGCATTCGACCTGATCTCCACTTCGGCGATCGACGCGGTGCTCGACGCCAACCCTGTCTTCCGCGTTCTTGATCCGGCCTTCGTCAAACGCCTCTCAGTCGGCCTGGACGAAGAATTCTCACCGCTCGAAGGGCTTGAGGCCCGCATATTTGCGGTCCCCGGCAAGGTGGCGCTGTTTCTGGAAGAGGGCGAGCCGGAACTGGGTCTGGAAGGCGAGCAGACGATCGGCGTGGAATTTCTCGCCGCCGGCAGGCGCGCCTATTACATTCCGGGCTGCGCGACGTTGCCGGACTGGCTGTGCGCGCGCATCCGCGGCGCGGATCTCGTCTTCTTCGACGGGACCGTGTTCACCGATGACGAGATGATCCGCGTCGGAACCGGTGTGAAGACCGGACAACGGATGGGGCATATGCCGATCACCGGTGACAGCAGGTCCGGCAGCCTCGATGTGCTGTCGAAACTCGATATAGCCTGCATGGTCTATGTGCATATCAACAACACGAACCCGATCTGGTGCGACGGCCCGGAGCGGGGTGCCGTCACCGCCGCCGGTTTCGAAATCGGTCATGACGGAATGGAGATCAACCTTGCCTGACGTACAAAATCGAGCCGATTTCGAAGCCCGCCTGCGCGTCATCGGCGACATGCGCTATCACGACAAGCACCCGTTCCACGGCATGCTGCATGGCGGTGAATGCTCGATCACGCAGGTGCGCGCCTGGGTGATCAACCGCTTCTATTACCAGAGCCGAATTCCACTGAAGGATGCTGCCTTCATGTCGCGCTGCGAGGATGTCGACATCCGCCGCGCCTGGCGCAAGCGGATCGAGGACCATGACGGTGGCCGCAAAGAGGGCGGCGGTATCCGCCGCTGGCTAAAACTTGCCGAGGCTGTCGGTCTCGATCCCGATTACGTGGCGTCCAGCCGCGGCGTACTGCCGGGCACGCGCTTTGCCTGCGACGCCTATGTGCACTTCGTGCGCGACATGCCGATGCTGGATGCGGTGGCCGCCTCGCTGACCGAGCTGTTCGCGCCGACCATCCACAAGAACCGGATTGCCGGTCTCATCGAGCATTACGCTTTCGCCAATGACGAGGCGCTTTCCTATTTCCGCAAGCGTCTCGACGAAGCGCCGGTGGATGTCGCCTTCGGTCTCAATTACGTGCTCGACCACGCCGATACCAAGGAAAAGCAGGATGCGGCCGCAGCCGCGCTGACCTTCAAGACGGACGTGCTTTGGGCGCAGCTCAATGCGCTGTTTCACGCCTATGTCTCACCCGCTCTGCTGCCGCCCGGCGGCTGGGATGGGAAAGAAGGCGTGATCGGCGATCTCGACCAGCCGGCGCTGAAAACACCGGTCAAGGGAGCCGTGGAATGAGCGAGCCGGCAGCAGTCACGGTCACGGCACAGACGGTCGCGAAACTGGCCCGCGGTGTGCGGCTGCGCGAGGACCCGGTGCGCGGCCAGACCGTGCTTCTGGCGCCGGAAAGAGCGCTGGCTCTGGACGAGATCGCGGTGATGATCGTCAACGCGCTCGACGGCGTGCGGGATCTCGATGCGATCGCTGAAGAGTTCTCCGTCAAGTTCGAGGCGCCGAAGGAACAGATCCTCGTCGATGTGATTGCCTTCGTCGACGAATTTTCCAAGCGTCGCATGCTGGAGCTGAAGCCGTGACCGAGCATGTCAGCCCTCCGCGGACAAGTGAGTGGACCGACCGGGACGGGGTGACGGATCGCATCCGCATTCCCGCGCCGATCGCCATGCTTGCAGAGCTGACGCATCGCTGTCCGCTCGCCTGTCCCTATTGCTCCAATCCCTTGGAACTGGAGGGCGTCAAGACCGAGCTTTCGACGCAGGAATGGATCACCGTATTCGAACAGGCGGCAGCGTTGGGCGTGCTGCACCTGCATCTTTCCGGCGGCGAGCCGGCCTCAAGACGGGATCTGGTGGAGCTGACGGCCGCTGCAGCCAAGGCCGGGCTTTATACCAATCTGATCACCTCCGGCATCGGCCTCACCGAAAAGCGGATCGCCGAACTGTCCGAGGTAGGGCTCGACCATCTGCAGCTGTCGATCCAGGGCGCGACGCCTGTGCTTGCCGACAAGGTGGGTGGTTACAAAGGCGGTTACGATCGCAAGATTGCGGTGGCCGAGTGGACGCATTCAGCCGGCATTCCGCTGACCGTCAACGCCGTCTGCCACAAGCAGAACATGGACGAGCTGGGCGCCATGCTGGATCTTGCGGTCACGCTCGGTGCCCGCCGCATCGAGATCGCCACCGTACAGTTTCACGGCTGGGCCGAGAAGAACCGCAAGGCGCTGATGCCGACCAAGGAACAGGTGCTGCGCACCAACGCCTTTGTAGACGAGGCCCGCAAGCGGCTGGAAGGCATTATCGTCATCGACTATGTGCCGGCCGATCATCACTCGACCTACCCGAAAGCCTGCATGGGCGGCTGGGGTCGTACCGGCCTCAACGTGACGCCATCTGGCAAGGTTCTGCCCTGCCATGCGGCGGAAAGCATTCCGTCGCTGAACTTCGAGACGGTGCGCGACATGTCGCTCACCGATATCTGGTACGACAGCGACGCCTTCAACGCCTATCGCGGTGACAGCTGGATGCCGGAACTCTGCCGCTCCTGCGACCGCAAGGCGATCGATTTCGGCGGCTGCCGCTGCCAGGCGATGGCGTTGGCAGGCGATGCAACGGCTCCCGATCCTGTCTGCGCCCGCTCACCGATGCGCCAAGTGCTCGCGGAACAGGCGAACCTAGACGGCCGCTCAGAGCCTCCCGCTTTCGTTTATCGCGGCCGCTAGATTAAACTTGAATAATAATCAGACAATTGAGCGAACTCAGATCATCGAAAAGTCCTTGCGGGATTAGAAAAACTTGGTGGGCCCATTTTTCGGGCGCAGCAAGAGTTCGGCTTGGTGCCCGCAGCAGTCACAATATGGGAGATCGTCCGCCTTCGTCGTCAGCCCCACAGATTGGTCGCGTAAAAGCTCAAATCGTACCGCGTGGCCGACCGGACCGCACCGTGCGATGGCGGGAACCAACTAGGCCAGAATGTTTGACCGGGGTGGCAGCTCATATTACCAGGGCTTGCTCCCGATCAATTAGTCAGCCAAATCAGTCGGTCGCGGCCTGACTTAAGCGTTTGCGCCTCCGTCTACGGTCACGGTTGTACCGGTAATCATATTTGCGCCGGGGCTTGCCAGAAATGCAACAACGTCCGCAATTTCGCGCGGGTCCGCAAAGCGCCCAATTGACGAGAGGCTCCGCTGGAAATCAGCGCTTGCGCCATCTGCCGGATTTGCCTCGGTATCGGTTGATCCGGGCGAGACCAGGTTGACGGTAATGCCTTGTGGCCCAAGTTCTCGCGATAGACCGCGCGTAAACGAATGCAACGCCGACTTCGACATTGCGTAAGCCGTCACACCTGGAAAGGGGACGCGGTCGCCAAGGGCTGATCCGATTGAGATGATACGGCCGCCGCCCTTGGTGAAGTGCGGGATAGCAGCTTTTGAAAAAGCGACTGGCGCACGCACGTTGATGTCCATAAGGGCCTGGAACTGCGTGAGGTCGAGGTCAGCGATTGGTCCGGCCAATCCGATGGCTGCACTATTCACCAAAATGTCGAGGCCACCGAACTTTTCGACAGTCTCAGCCACGGCCCGCTTAGCAGCGTCCGGATCCGCACTGTCGGCCTGCACGGCCAACGCACGGCGCCCCAGCTTTTCGATCGAAGACACGACGCCGTCCGCGCGCTCCGGCGACTTTTTGTATGTAATTGCCACGTCCGCGCCCTTCTCAGCCAAGACCAGCGCGATCGCAGCGCCGATACCCCGAGACCCTCCGGTAACGAGAGCGCGCTTCCCCATAAGATCAGCCATGCTACATCCTTGTCTACATGTTTTCAGAGGGCCACTTTGGGCCCCGGGATGGTTACTATTTCCATTCCCTTCGGGCCTATAGATAAGCGGTCATGAGAAAATCAACATCTCCAATTTCACCACATATTTGCCTGATCCTTCCAAATGTGTAATATAGCCGGGAATGAGCATCTCCGAAAATGTCTTGAGCCGCCTCCTGAACGACGTCGCTCCTTTTGTTGCCGGCCGCACGGGAACTGTAGGGATTGCGACGCCTGTCCCACGTCTGATGGTTTGGACGAGTACGGTCCCGACCTTACCAACGCCAGCTGTGTTCGAACCGATGTTTTACGCAGTCTTGCGCGGGACAAAGGTATTAATCATGGGTGCCAATCGCTTCGAGCTGACGGCGGGCGTTTGCGCGGCATCGTCCTTTGGTCTGCCTTTTATCCATCAATTCATCGACGCGACGCCTGATCTGCCTTACGTCGCGATTAGCCTTCATCTTGATACAACTATAATTACGCGTGTCATGCTCAATATGGCCAAACGCGACGACCGCTGGACCTGCGCGGTAGCGGCGGGAGAACTGAACGGCCTGGTCGGCGAGCCGCTGGGTCGGCTTGTCGGGCTTTTGAACACTCCGGACGATATCGGTATGCTCGCGCCGCACTATGAGACTGAACTCTACTACCGCCTGCTCCAGAGTACGATGGGAGATACGCTACGTCAGGTGGGTCAGCGAAACGAGCGGTTCCAGCAACTCAAGACGGCGGCCGACTGGCTGGCTTCCAACCACAATGAGCCCGTCAATATCCCAGATTTGGCGGCGTCCGCGGGAATGAGCGTCACCTCGTTTCATCGGCACTTCAAGGGCGTGACAGGATTCAGCCCGCTTGCTTTTCAACGCCATGTCCGTCTTTTGGAAGCACGAAAGCTCCTGGCCGCCGGTTCCGCCAACGTGTCGCGTGTTGCTTATGAGGTCGGCTACGTTAGCGCATCGCAATTCAGTCGGGAGTACAAGAGCATGTTCGGCAGTCCGCCCGTCGCTGACCTGCAACGGTAAGCCTCATGAGCCGTCGGACTCTCCTCCGATCAGCCCTCGTGGACTTCCGCCCGATGCGGATCCGTGACATAGGCCGTGAGCCCCCCTCGCCTTCCGTCGTGATGGTCACGGCCTCGCCTTTTGGCATATAGACGATCTCGCCCGGCCCGGCCGTCACGGTTCCTGCGCTTGTGGAAACGGCGAGCCTACCTTCCAGGACGATCATGAACCGTCATTGTCTCTGTCAGGCTCTGTCCTGGACCGTAACGACCGTATCCGACGGTGATTGGGCCGCCGTCCTTCTCATCGACCAGATTTCCGACGAGAATGTCGCCCTCCTGTCCTGGAGACCGCACCAGATTTGCATCAGCGACGTTGAATTTCCGGACCCTCATTGCTTTCCTCCTGTTTTCCCATCGGATGTTAGCGCGGCAACGAGGGTCGCCGATCTCCCGCATCCACAAAATGCAGTCAAAGGGGTAGCTATATTGTCGTTCTCAGATGATCGATCATCGCTCTGAAGGCAGGGGCCGTCCGCGCTCTGTTAGGATAGTAAAGACTGAAACCGGGCAGGTCTGGCAGCCAGTCCGCCAATACCGGAACAAGGCTTCCCAAATCGATGTCGTTGCGAACTTGCGAACGAAACACGTAGGCCAAACCGAGTCCGTCCAGCGCTGCGGCGCGGATCGCCTCACCGTCATTGAATACAAGCATTCCGTCGGTCCCGTATTCGGCTTTCTTTTTGCCCCTCGCTAGCGGCCATCGATAGAGCCTGGTCGAGCTGACAAAACGGTAGCCGATACAGGCGTGCCTGACGAGGTCCTCCGGCTCGGCCGGCACGCCTCGCTCTTCGAGATAGTCGGGTGAGGCGACAATCGATACCGCAGTGGACCGGGTCAAAGGAACCGAGACCATGTCCTTCTCGACGAGCATGTTAAACCTGATACCTCCGTCAAAACCATCGGAAACAATGTCGCTCAAACCTTCGTCGATCGAGACCTCGACCGAAACGTTAGGAAACGTCTGCCTGAACGATTTCAAGGCGGGCCTGAGGATCGTTTCAAAGGCGACAGGGATCATGGTCAGGCGCACCGAACCCGAGATGGTCTCGCGCATCTCCTGAAGATTTGCCAAGCCGTCGTCGATGTCCTTGAGGGCTGGCACCAACGTATCGAGCAGCCTTTGCCCCGCTTGCGTCGGGGAAACGTTCCTCGTGGTTCGCGCAAGCAGCGCCATGCCGATACGGTTTTCAAGCTGACTCACTGCATAGCTGAGAGAGGATTGGGAAATCCCGAGTTCTGCAGCTGCAGCGGTAAAGCTCCGGTGTCTCGCGACTGTCTCGAAGACGGCGAGATCACGAAGGACAAGACGATCCATTTATTCAACTCATCGATAGCCTCATGCGAATTGCATGATCTAATAGATAACAACGGCAACGGTTATGTTCCAGCCATCACCATCCAGAACACCGAGGTAGAGATGACCATTAAGAGACCCTTGTTTGCCTTCATTGCCGGAGTGGCGATCTCCGGCCCCGCTTATGCCGATGCGCGGAACGTTGTCCTCGTCCATGGCGCGACCATGGACGGTTCGGGTTGGCGCCAGGTATATGACATCCTGAAAAGCAAAAGCCTTTCTGTAAGTGTCGTTCAGTTGCCGCACACGAGCCTTGCCGATGACATTGCGGCGACCCGTTTGATTTTGAAGCAGCAGATTGGCCAGACGGTGCTGGTCGGGCACAGCTACGGCGGCGCGGTCATCACGGAGGCGGGCAACGAAGATACGGTTAAGGCGATGGTCTATGTCGCAGCACTTCAACCGGACAAAGGTGAAAACCTCACCGAACTTTCCCAGCGCTTTCCCATGAGGATCGACATGAAGATGCTTGACAACCAGAGCTTCGTTCCGTCTCCCAACACGTACCACGAAAGCATCGCTGCGGACCTGCCACGCGACATGACCGATTTTATGTCCGCGTCGGCAAAGCCAATGACACTTGAACCCTACCAAACGAGATTTCAGCATGCCGCCTGGCATGGGAAGCCCACGTTTGGCATCGTGACGACGGAGGACAAAGTGATTCCGCCCGCTTTGTTGCGTTGGATGTACAAGCGCGCCGGTACGCAGACGAGCGATATCGTGTCGAGCCACATGGTCTACATGTCTCATCCCAAAGAGACGGCGGACGTTATTCTCAAAGCGGTGGCCTCGGTGGATTAAAGGGCGGAAAGCTACACGTTTTCCTGTATTCTGCAGCGCGTCGCTTCGGGTTTAGGCTAAACGCTTGCCTTATTTCAAGACATGAACTCGTCGATAAGCTCTTGTTGCCGGGAAGTGCTTCTGCAGCTTCCGGTATCAACGGGCAGGCCATTTAGCTCCTGCAGCCGTGTACCCCAATTGCACATACTGACAAGCACAGGTTCCAGTGATTTTCCCAACTCCGTTAGCTGGTACTCCACCTTCGGTGGAATCTCTGGATAAATGGTGCGGTCTATAATGCCGTCGGCTTCCAGCTCCCTGAGTTGAAGCGTAATCATTCTTGGCGTTGCGGCCGGAGTGAGACGGCAAATCGCGTTGAACCGTAGTTTGCCATCGAGCAGATGAAACAGGATTACCGGCTTCCACAGACCCCCGATGACCGAAATTGTCGCTTCCACCGCGCATCCAGTCCGGTTGGCTATACGGCGCTTGCGCCTAGATTTAACACTATCATCCATGATACTACATGCTCACTTTGTACGTACTTCATTTAGAAGCACTATACCCTTATTTTCGCGGTGGAGCAAAGAAGACGCGCTGGCACTGGAGTGTCTGTTCCAGCCAGTAATCGCAATAAGGAGAAGAGCCTCACAATGTCTATGAAACAAATGCCGCTTATTTCAGTGGTCGGCGCAACCAGCAAGCAAGGCCGCAGCGTGGCCACGACACTCCTCAAGAGCGGTCAATACAGGGTCCGAGCATTGACCCGGAATCAAGATTCCAAAGAGGCTCGTAGCCTCGCAGCTCTCGGTGCAGAAGTTGTGGTCGCGCCGCTAGGACCTGACCATCAGAACGAACTTGCTGCAGCTTTTGCTGGGGCGGATGGCGCATACCTGATGACGCCGCAGCTTTTGCCCCAAGACAACGCCGAATTCGCGCTCGGCAAACAACTGGCCGATGCAGCGGTTGAAGCGGGCGTCGGTCACATCGTGTTTTCGACATTAGAGAATGTTCAAAAGATCTCGGGTGGAAAGAAGTTCACGCCCCACTTCACCGACAAGGCGCTCGTTGCCGATTACATTCGCACACTGCCAGTTACGCACTCTTTCGTCTCTCTCGCATTCTTTTATACGAACCTACTTGAGTATTACGTCCCCCAAATGGAAGGGGACACGCTCCTCATGCCAATCTACCTCCCTGAGGACTTCTGCGCACCGTTCGTGGATGCGACGACAGCAACAGGACCGGCCGTCCTGTCTGTGCTGTCCGACCCTGCGACCTTCAATGGAAAGACACTTCCGATCGTCGGCGACATCATTTCCCCGCGCGAGATGGTCGAAACGTTCCAGCGCGTGACTGGCGTCAAGGCAGAATACCGCAGCGCGTTTAAGCGCGACGAACTGTTGAAATACTTTCCGGGATTTGGCGCCAACGACCTTCTTGTCGATGAACTGATCGGCATGGTCGAGTATGCGGTCGAGTACGGCTACTTCGACAAGGAACACGATCTGGAATGGAGCCGCCGCTTGAATCCGGAGACGCTTTCCTGGGAGCAGTTTCTGAAGTCGTCCGACTGGCGCGGTGACAGGATGCAGTTCGGCCTTTGAACCAGTCCGCCGGGGCCGACAACCGCCGGAATACGGTCACACGGTTGTCGACTTCAGAATATCACGGGCTGGCATACCGCGTTGCGCGAAGCTGCACAGCATTTGATTGGCATTCAGACCCAACAACAATAGTGAGAACGATATGAGCGTTGAAGACAACAAGCGCATCGTGCGCGAGTTCTGTGATTACTTTAGAACATCAAACGCTGAAGGTCTAATCGATGGTATGACAGAAGATGCAACATGGTGGGTCAACGGAAAGCCGCACCTGTTTCCGTCCGCCGGGATAAAGACGAAAGCGGAAGCTGCGAGCATGTTCCGCAATATGCTTGCAGCCTATTCGAACGGTCTTGATATGAAAGTCCTCAATATGATCGGCGAAGGCGATAGCGTCGCCGCTGAGGCGCGTTCGCAGGGACTCACAAAGTCCGGCAAGGTCTACGAGAACGAATACTTTATTCTATTCAAGATCCGCGACGGAAAGGTCGCGAGCGTGAGGGAGTATACCGACCTTATGCACGTCGAGGAGACGTTTGGCTGAGGCGAGTGTGGGGTTGTTAGGTACGGTCGCATCTATCTCGTGAATGCTGTTCTTGGGATGACACACACGCTGTGAAGCGAGACCCCGCAGGTTATGGAAAATATGGTCACCGCCGACTAACGATGTTCGCAGAGGAACGTTGCGGCTGTTGTTGATCTCCTTTTAATAGCGCTGGAGCTTCATAAGGGACGCGCAGTGGCGTCCCTCGCGGGCACCCGCGCAAACGACATAAAATACGAGAAGATTGCGGTAACATTGTCTGCGCCGAAAAAGCTCAGGGAGTAGTCCGGTAGGCAGCGCGTTCCCGCATGTCATAGCTTGACGCTATTTTCTATAACGCTTGAATGCCGGCGGCATATGCGATTCAGGCCTCTCTTCGAGAGGGGTTAGCTTACAAGCGCCCAAGTGCAAGACTTGGTGCCTCGTTTCATCTCTCCTATGTTGTAGGAGTAATGGTAGCGCAGACCGGTGCGCCGTAATAAGCTTGGAGTTAGCATGAGAATCCTGCTCGTTGAAGATGAGGCGGAGTTCGCAAAAGCGTTGCGAGGCGCGCTCAGTCGCGACCGTTTCGTAGTCGATTGGGTGGATAGCGTTTCGCTGGCTAGAGCAGATTCGACTTAATCCGGGTCATATCCGGCTGCCTCAAAATAGTGCCGACATTCCTCTGGCTTGAAAGCGGAGAGACAATTGGCGACGACGGACCAGAGTTCATCGATGCTCCTGGCCGCCGCCTTTCTGAGCAGGGCCTTGAGCTTCGAGAAGGCCATCTCGATCGGGTTGAAGTCAGGGGAGTATGGTGGCAGGAACAGGAGCCGCGCGCCGACCTTTTCGATGGTCTCGCGCACGCCGCTGATCTTGTGAGCGGGCAGATTGTCCATGACGACGACATCACCGGGGCGAAGCGCGGGCGCGAGAACCTGCTCGGCATAGGCCAGGAAGGCCGGACCGTTCATGGGGCCGTCGAGCAGCATCGGCGCCGCCATGCCGTCCAGTCGCAGCCCAGCAGTAAAGGTGGTCGTCTTCCAATGGCCGTGGGGAACGGCCGCCCGGCATCGCTCGCCGCAAGGTGCTCGCCCTCGCAGCCGCGCCATCTTCGTGGACGCGGCAGTCTCGTCGATGAAGATCAACGTCTGGGGGTCGAGGTCAAGTTGGCCGTCGAACCATGCTATGCGGCGGCGCAGGACATCGGGACGCTGCTGCTCAGAGGCGTGCGCCGTCTTTTTTTGAACGTGATGCCTCGGCGGTCGAGGAACAGCCAGACCGTCGAGGGCGCAGCCTGCACACCGCGCTCGGCGGCAAGGCGCTCACCAATCTCGGCAAGGGTCATGTCCGGCGCCGCATCGATCAAGCCGAGGATGAAAGCCTCGCGAGCGTCGAGCTTCGAGCGTGACGGCTGGCCCTGCTTGCGCGCCTCCGTCTCGCCAGTCTCACGATAGCGCCGATACCAGGCCCCGGCCGTCGCGATCCCGACGCGGAAGCGACGCGCCGCCTCTCGCGTTGAAACTCCTTCTTCGATCGCCGCAATCACTCGACCGCGAAGGTCTCCGCTCAGGCTCCTCGTCATCATCATCTCCTGGCAAATCACCAGAAGCAGTGAATCAGATAAGCTCGTCGGCGTGAATCCTCAAACCGACTCTGCGTTCATCGAAGATGCTCTAGGCTGTGGACTCGTTATGGCGGAGGGTGACGCGAATGCAGGCTAGCTTTGTCATTGCGAGAAATGTCATTCCCAGCTTGTCGTATCGGGTTGCGATCCGTCGGTAGCATTTGAGCTTGTTGAAGAAGCGTTCGATAAGATTGCGCTTTTTGTAGAGCCAAGGGCTGAAGACGATTGGGCTCTTTCGGTTGGACTTCGGCGGAATGTTTGCCCACGAGCGGGTCGCTCTCAATTTTGCTCGTAGCCAATCGGCATCATACGCCCTGTCAGCCAGCAACATTGCCCCAGGGCGAATGCCATCAAGTAGTGCGCTGGCTGCGGTTATGTCGTGTGCGTGACCGGGTGTGATAGCGACCTTAATTGGCAGCCCCATACCGTCGGTGACGGCATGGATTTTCGTCGTCAGACCGCCTCTGCTTCGTCCAAGGCAGCGATCTGGATGATCCACCCTCAATGTTGCCGCTGAATGATGTGCGCGAACCGAAGTGCCATCGATCATGATGATGTTATCATTTGATGCGCCGGTAATCGCGTCCATCAAACTGTCCCAAATCCCGGCTCTCATCCAGCGTCGGAAGCGATTGTAGCAGGTGGTGTAAGGGCCATAACGCTCGGGCACGTCCCGCCAAGGAGCGCCCGATCGCAATACCCAAAATATGCCGTTCAATACACGTCGATCATAGACACGCGGCATCCCTCGGGGTTTATTCGGCAACAGTGGCTTAATGACGCGCCATTCAAAGTCGGTCAGATCGTACTGGCTCATACTCAACTGAATCAGAAAACGATGCGATATAAAAGGTGTCGCTATGATACAGCGCGCTTGCGAGAGCTCCGAAAACGGCTAAGTTTTGATCTATGGCGCTTTGGCAATTCGTTTGTGACCTCATCCCGTCCTCAGCCGCGAGAATAGACGGGGTGATTGCCGCGCGGATGCACCGTGACCAACTCGATTGCATCGAGCTAAGTTTCTCCCCCTCGACAATAACCGCGATTTTCGAACGCGTTGGAATGATGTTGCCGGAAAAGCAATCCTGGTCTCCGAACATCAGAATCTGGGGAGACGAGAGGACTGACGACGTGCAGATCGGCGTTCGAGAAGCGGCAATCGACGACGTGCAGTTTCGTTTGAATGTAGCCAAGCTCCGCATGCCGCTTGTGGGTAATATTTGTGCGCTGGCGCGTGAGTTCGAATGTGTGCTGGCAACTCGAAGCGGCGCAATTATCCGGCCGTACAGTGAATCTGTAGTTCGAGCAATCACGCGATCCGACGCTGCTCGGTTTGTAAATGATCCGGAGCGCTACCTCCGTGAGGCAATTCAGAAAGACCCCGAACCCAAATGACGCCTACCGCGACACTCGCTCAATTTTTATGAGTTCACAGCCTAGTGAAGCTTCGAGATCTGGCGTGCACGAGCTCATCTTACTTGATCGAACCCTTCCCGACGGCGATGGACTGAGCCTGATCCAGCAGTTTCGAGTCGACTCTCCGGGTGTGCCAATCATTGTGCTGAGTGCCCGCGGAGAGCTGTCCGACCGGGTAGCGGGGCTCGACGACGGCGCCGACGACTACTTGGTGAAGCCATTTGACTTCGAAGAAATGCTCGCTCGCATCCGTGCGGTGCAGCGCCATCGAACGCGCCTTCCTCATACTTGCGCACCCAAATCCGGATCAAGTTGCGCGACACGTCGTGGCGCTTTGCCAGACCATGCAGCGTCTCGCCAGCGATAAACTCCTGCGCGACCTGCCGTTTGAATTCCATACTGTGAATGCGATGTTTTGCCATGGGCTCCACTTTCGGCAACCCGGCAAGCCCGGTCAATTCATCAAGCCTATCTGTCCACCCCCAGGGGCGCACTCCAAAGTCAGTTTTAAACCTGCTTTGCAAACCTTTGGGAATCACGGAAACTTAGTTCGTCACCACGACCTAGCATCTCCAGTTCCTTGGTTAGCGAAAGGACGAATTGTTTGTCATTCCGCGGCTACGCCCGCTACCGGCAGAATTCCGCAACTGGAGAAGTCATAGATGCTCTACATGCCCACCAAGATATAGCGACCGCATCGCAGGATCGGCAAGGAGTTTGCGCGCCGGCGCGTGAATTGCCACCTTCCCCAGAGAGAGTACGTAGGCCCGATCGGCCACTCCGAGCGCCTCGAAGGCGTTCTGCTCCACCATCAGGATGCACATGCCCTGGCTGTCACGGATGCTGGCGATGGCATCGAAAACCTCGTGCAGCATCAGGGGCGACAGCCCCGCCGAGGGCTCGTCCAGCAACAGGATTTCTGGGCCCGCAATCAGGGCGCGCGCAAGCGAGAGGATCTGGCGCTCGCCGCCGGACAGTGCCGAGGCCTTGCGGTTCTGTTTCGATGCTAGCACCGGATACTGCTCCATCAGCACCTCATAGCCAAGCGTGGCTCCAGCCCGGTCAAGTCCCCGCGCACCGAGACGCAGATTCTCGCCGACGGTCAGAGTGCCGAAGACATTGTCGGTTTGCGGCACATATCCGACACGGTGGTGACGGACCTTTTCATGAATCGGCACGGCGCTCACATCGTCCCCGTGCATCATCACGATACCCGCGCGCGGTTTCAGATAACCCGCAATGGTCTTGAGCAAGGTAGATTTCCCGCAACCGTTCGGGCCGAGGATCGCGACCAGCTCCTTACGGTTTGCGGTCAGGGAGATTCCATTCAATATGTCCGCGCCGTCTCCATAACCAGCGCGGAGATCCCGGACATCGATCATCGCGCCATTCCTCCCTTTTCGACGGCCTTGCCCAGATAGGCTTCGACGACGCGCGGATGGTGCTCGAGTTGGTCGGGCGCGCAATCGACAACGATTTCACCCCGATCGAGGACAATGCAGCGCGTGCACAGTTCACGGATGAAAAGCATATCGTGTTCGACGACCAGACAGGCGCCTCCGCGCTCGACATAGCGACGCAGCACGCCGATGAGTTCGGAGCGAAGCGACACATGGACGCCGGCAGTCGGCTCATCGAGGCACAGGAGTTTCGGATTTGCCCGCAGTGCCGTCGCCACCGACAGCAGTTTCTTCTGGCCGCCCGACAGTGCGCTGGCCGCATTGTCGGCAACGTGGGAGAGCTTGAATTCTTCGAGCAAGGCATCGATGTCACGGCCGAAGGAGACGGGTGAAAACCGGCCGCCGTCATCGCGCTTGCCGGCCTTCAGCACCTCCCGCACGGTCATCCTGTGTGGCATCGAGGGAAGCTGGAACGTCCGCACCAGGCCCAGATCCGTGATCGTCTGGACACGCGCATCGGAAATGTCCCGCCCCGCCAGCGTCACCGTACCCGTGCTTCGGGC
This sequence comes from Sinorhizobium sp. RAC02, assembly GCF_001713395.1. Classification (NCBI taxonomy): domain Bacteria; kingdom Pseudomonadati; phylum Pseudomonadota; class Alphaproteobacteria; order Hyphomicrobiales; family Rhizobiaceae; genus Sinorhizobium; species Sinorhizobium sp. RAC02. Next base: position 253,766 of record NZ_CP016451.1, read on the forward strand.
AAGGAAACCTGAAATGGCGTTCAGTGCCGTGCTCTTGCCCGAGCCGTTCGGCCCCAAGAGACCGACGATCTCACCCGGCCGAACCGAGAACGAGACATCCTCGAGCGCCTTGAACAGCCCGAACGACACGGCAAGGCCCCGCACTGTCAAAAGCTCACCGGTCATGACGACCTCCAATGCGTTCGGGGAAAATCCCCTGCGGACGCAGGAGAAGAAAGGCCAGGATTACGCCACCGGTCAGGAACAGGCGGGCGGCCGCGACAAAATCCGACGGTAAGGCATAGTAGTCCTTCACAAAGGGCACATAGGCCATCAAGAACTGCATGGCGAAAGCCCCGGCAATGACGCCCCTGTTGTTGGCGATGCCGCCGACGATGATCATCGACCAGATCAGGAACGTCTCTCCCGCCACAAGCAGTTCCGGGCCGACAAAGCTGAGATAATGGGCGTAGAGCACACCCGACACGGCAGCGATCGTTGATGTGAAGACCATCACGATCGAACGGATGCCGTCGATGTCATAGCCGAGGGCGCGGGCAAGCTGCGGCTCTTCCCGCATCAGCTTCATGCCGAGGCCGAAGTTCGACTTCACGAGCCTTTCGCAAAGCCACCAGACAAGCAGCAGTACCGCGGCGAACAGCGCCAGCCGGGACAATCCATCCCAGGGGCGAAGGCCGGCAAACAGCGTCGGCAGGCCCGAAATACCCTGCGCGCCGCCCGTCACGCCTTCGAGGTTCGTTGCAAAGATCCTGAAGATCTCCGCGATGGAAAGAGTGGCGATCCCCCAGTAGTCGGATGACAGCTTGCGGCCGAGCCTTGCGAAGAACAGGCCGACCAGGACGGCCATGACCAGCGCTATCGGCAATCCGGCAGCGACCGGCAGCCCGAAACGATGGGCAAGCCCGGCCCCGTAGACGCCGCAGCCGAACATCGCCACCAAGCCGAAATTCATCTGCCCGGAAAAGCCCGCCTGGAGGTTGAGGCTCAGCGCGAGAATGCCGTAGATGCAGGAGATCGAGACGACGTGGATCAGAAAATCAGACACGCGTAACCTCGCTCACGAAAATACCCCTCGGGCGGAAAAGCAGGATGGCGACCAGCAGCGCGAACGACGCGGCGGGGGCATAGCTTGCCGGGAGAAAGAAGAAATCCTCGCCAACGAGCGGCCCCAGATTGACGTTGGTGATCAGCGTTTCGGCTGCGGCGATGACGATGGCGCCGACAACCGCCCCGAAGGCGTTTCCCAGCCCGCCGAGGATGGCCGCCGCGAAGACGGACAGAAGCATGTTCGTGCCCATGTCGATGCTGACCGAACCGCGCAGGGCCAGCATCATGCCGCCGAGGGCCGCCAGCACACCGGACAGAAAGACGACGAAACCGGTCACCTGACCGTTGTTCACACCCGTCGCTGCGGCCAGCACCGCATTGGTCGAAACGGCGCGCATCTCGCGGCCCAAAGGCGTTCGAAAGAGAAGCAGCGCAAAGCCAAGGAGGATCGCAACCGTCACGCCGAGAGTGATCATCTGCATTTCGGTCACGCGCACCCCGAGAAGGCGGGTCGCGGGCGTGACCGGAACGGAAAAGCGTTGTGCTGCCGGACCGAAGCCAAGAAGAAAGACCGCCGACAGCACCATGCTCAGTGCCAGCGAGCCGATCAAGGCGATCGCCGGATCGCGGCGAAGCAGCCGCTCGAAGACGAGCCTGTTGAAGACCAGGGCAAGGACGCCCACGAGGAGCGCCGAGGCGGCAATCGCCAGGACGAGGGGTATGCCGTGCCGCTGGAGCGTCATGCCGACGAAGGCCCCGACGACCGCATATTGCACAAGGGCCACATTCGGAAACCGGATCAGCGAATAGATGGCGCTGAGGGCCACCGCGATCAGCGCCAGGTCCACCGCCCGGAATAAAACGTCGAAAAGAAACTGAATCATATGATGCTTCCGCCGTTGCCGGCCCGGACGGGATTGCCGCCCGGGCCGTCTCTGCTTATTCGACGCGGGTCGGCTTGCCGTCCTTGACCACGAGCTTCTGATAGGGCTGCCAGGTCCGCTGGCCATCTGCGTCCAGCTTGATTTCCCCGGTGGCACCGGAAATCCCTGCGGCGCCAACCTTCTTGATGGCGTCGATCACGGCCTTGCGATCGGTGCTGCCCGCTTCGTTCAGGGCAGCAGCGGCAAACAGGATCGTGTCATGGGCATATCCGCTCCATGCAGAGGCGAAGGACTGCCCGTAGGCCGCTTCATAGGCCTTAAGATAGGTGTCATCCCCGGCAGCGGTGTAGTCGACATCCATGCCGAAAAGCCCCTCCTTGAATTCAGCGGGCGTATCGGCGTCATGCATGGTCATCTGCACAGAGTACCAGGGTTTTTCTTCGCGCAGACCCAGCTCATAAGCTTCCTGCATCAACAGGCCGCCATCTGCGCCATAGGCCGTGAACACATAGGCGTCGGGGCTCGATGCCTCGGCCTGCTGAAGCTCGCGTCGATAGGATGTCTGGCCCGACGTGTAGATGATCGTCGTCGAAATCTCGCCGCCCATCTCCTTGAACTGCCGCTCGAAATTCGAGGCGATGCCCTGCCCGAACGCATTGTTCATCGCCAGAAGAGCAACCTTCTTCCAACCATGGGAAAGGACGTCTTCAGCGGCAAACTTGGTCGAGACATTGTCCAGCCCGACCATGGAAAAAGATGTCGCGCCGATGCCGCGCACGAGGCCCGAGGTCGAAACCGCATTGAGATGTGGCATGCCCTCGCCCACGAGATACTGACCGAGCGGGATGGTGATGCCCGAGGAATATTCCCCGACGACCAGGGCAACCTTATCGACGGAAACCAGCTTGCGCGCGGCATCGATGGCGCGTTGCGGATTGTTGCCCGAATCCTCGTAGATGATCCTCAGCGGCTCGCCGAGCACGCCGCCCTTGGCGTTGATCTCCGTGATGGCCAGTTCCATTCCGCGGCGCAGGTCCTCCCCGCCGCTGGCGTTGACGCCGGAAAGCGGCAGCACGGTGCCGATCACGACATCGGCCTGCGCCGGGACGGCCAATCCCAGGAGGGAGGCGGCTGCAAGGAAGCGTATCATCGATTTCATGGTTATCCCCTTTTGTTGCGTCGTTGCACCGGGGTTGCGTTGCCCCGTTTGAAATACTTTCGGCACTCGTTGCACGTGCGAAGCCGACCCCGATGACGTGCGCCATCGGGTGCTGGACTGCTCCTCTACGATTGAGGAGCCACAGGTTGTTGCAGAAGACTCCGCAGGCAATGAAGCCGGCGACCGTTCCCTTTTTTGTCGCCGCCGTTCATGCCGCGTGTTTATGAAGGCACTGTCGCCGGGAAGCTGGTTTCGAAAAACTATAATCCTGCGATAAGCGCTATAGCGCCATTCTATCTCTCGCGAGCCTGGCTCCCCTGCCCATCGGGCGCCGCCGCATCGACCACGCCGCAGATCAGGTTCTCGGACATCAGCCGTTGAGCGAGCGTGCCGCGGGCATTCGAAATCGTTTGTTGATAGTTGGTCGTTGCGGTGGCGACGGTGCGGGCGATGCTGACGGCCTCGCTCGCCGTCACCGAACGGAACAGCACCGGATCACGTGGCCGCAGTTGAACGAAGGCATCAAGGTCGCATTCCAGCACCGTTGCAATCTTTGGATAGCCACCCGTCGTCTGATGGTCCGACAGAAGCACCGTCGCAACCCCGTCGCCGGCGACCTGGACCGAACCGCGCACGATCGGCTCGGATGGCATGTCGAGCGAGGCTTCCGGGGCGACGGCAGGCCCGGCAAGCCGCACACCCATGCGATCCCACGCATCCGTCATGCGCCACCCGCCGGCAAGGAATGCGGCAAGCGCGTCTGCTCCGAAAAAGCGCTGTTGCGGCCCGATGGTCACCCGCACGTCCCGTCGCGGACGCGCGCTGACCGGACAGGGAATTGCCCCCTCGCGCTCCTCGCGCCGTGCCGCATGTGCAATGTGCAGGCGCTGGCCGGCGCTGAGGCGCCCTCCTCCGAAACCCGAGAGGGCGTGGGTCGACGCGCTTCCCAGCCATTGCGGGACCTCTAGGATCCCGGCGAATGTCAGATAACACCAGCTTCCCCACGGGCCGGGACGAATGGCCAGTTTCTCGCCCCCCTTCAGGGTCGCGATACTCCAGGAACCGCGCTTCTGCCCGGCGTGATCGACGATGAACCCGCCACCCGCAACGGCAAAGCTGACGACGCCGGAGAGGCATTCCAGCATCAGCCCTCCCATGGAAATCTCGATGCCCGGGGCGTCCGGCGCATTGCCGAGCGCAATGTTCGCAGCCGCAAACGAACGGCGATCCATCGGCCCCGAACGGGGCACGCCATAGCGCATCATTCCCGGACGGCCGCCGTCTTGCACCGACACATGCGGGCCGGCAAAGGTAACGGAAAGGGCGACGTCGCTCATAATCCCAGCTCCGCATCGTATTCGGCGCGGCTGATGCGGCGCAGGCGCACCCGGTCACCCACGTCGAACAGGAAGGGCCGCTCGTCTTTGCCGGTCAGGATACGGGTCGGGGAGCGACCGATGATCCACCAGCCAGTCGGCATGGTGATGGTCGAGACCAGGCATTGCGGCCCGGCGATCAGCACGCTGCCCGCCGGAACGCCCCGGACGGCGGCCGGCTTGCGCGGCATCCGGATCGTCTCGGGCACCCCGGCGAGATAGGCATAACCCGGGGCGAAACCATACATGAAGACATCGTATTGCCCCGCCAGATGCGCAGTGATCACGTCCTCCCGTGGAAGTCCGGCCGCCTCGGCAACCGCA